>JAVCCG010000017.1 GCA_030765605.1 Candidatus Alcyoniella australis | reverse complement strand
TAGCCCCCCTACTTACCGCACCAAAGCTGACGATGATCGTCTTGCGCTGGTCGCCATAATTCCCGTCGATCCCCTTCAATTGAAGAGCATGCAGCACACCACAATAGCCGGCGAACTCATTATTCTTGTAGAAGGTGTGGAGGCCGACGTGCCCATCAGGCCCCCAGACGAACATCTCCTCGAACGCAATGAGAGTCTGCTTTCGCTCGATCGCCACCTGAGTCAAAGCTCGCTGCTGTACGCAATGTGTCCACCCCCAAAGGATGCCGCCTTTTCGGAGGGTCTTGAGGTCTTCCACCTTTGGCTTGGGGAGGACAACCACTCCCAGGTCGGCCAAGAGCTCGCTACGTGTTGCGATGCCGCCCACCTGAGACGCAAGGTCTGAATCCGATATCCCGAACGGTTCCCCATAGCCCTGTTCGAATATCAGTTGCCGGCGAACATTCTCTGGGATACGCGACAAATGATCCGGATGGAGAGGTACGCGCCTCTCGTTTTCCTTTTTGGATGTTCCGATTACTCCTAGTTTCAGCATGAAAATCCCGTCCTGTACCGCATTCGGCGGTCCGTCTTGGCCAAAAACACAAATCTCCACATACAAGGATTTTTGAGACAAAAAAAGGACGGAACTCTGATTATCTCGGTGCAATAGAATCTTCGCACGTTTGCCCAACAATAGCGAGAAGCAAGCAGGCGCCCTGAGTGACGTGAACCCCAAAAACTGGGAGTTAGGGGGTCACCATACCTAATTATTGTCAGCCAATTCACACCAAATTCACCATCCGCACGTAGATCCTTCGGCCCGGTCTTTTTGTCATGCTGGACTTGTTTCAGCATCTCGGTCAATAGAGATCCCGAAACGAGTTCGGGATGACATATTATCGTTCGATATCAACGATATATAACGCCGTAAGTCGTCCGCAGTACGTCATTCTGAACGAAGTGAAGAATCTACTTCCTATTGCCACACCGCGCACGTATCAGCACCGACTCCCGCCTGCTTGTCCTCGGATTCGGGGACAGTATCTGTCAATTTAGAGCGATCCCTAGTAACGCATTATTCTTGTCACCAAAATCTAAATAACGGCCCTGGAGATCCTAATACTGTCCCCGGAAAACCTTTTGCTTTCCCACAGAATGACTTGACCATACGGGGAATGTATATTATGACAATTGGAAAGTCTGGAGGGGTGTTGTGTTTAAGGGCTGGTCTCGAAATGATTCGATTATGTTTTTTGCCCTATTGGTCGCTTGTCTCGCTCTGGTCTTTTTCGTTCATCAATGGCTAGATAGCTATTTAATATCAGGGGCGCTAATTGTAGCAACCATTATTCTTCTACGATTCCTTTATCGCCATACAACCGTGCCGGAGGGGACGAAAGACAATGCCTTGCCGGAAGAAGAAGGCGAAGTTAAAGCAACTACTGATATAGACCTTTCCTCAATTTACACACCTTCGACTTTCCATGGTCGGCGACAGGAAATCAGGCAAATAGCCGATGAAATTGCTCAGGGCACCCGCGTGCTCACCCTGCTGGGCATGGGCGGCATCGGCAAGTCCGTGCTCGCGTGCAAGGCGGCCGAGCGGGTCAAGGACCGCTTCGACGCTGTCTGGGGCTTCAGCTTCAAGACCGACACAACCCTGCAAAATTTCCTCAACCAGATCGGCAAACGGCTCCTGGGCAAGGATGCCATCGAGAAGCTATCCGGGGACGAGCTTAAATCAGAGGTGTTGAACAACTTATCTAATGGCCGCCGCCTGCTGATCCTGGACAACTTTGAGACCGTGCTGCATGCAATTGACAACAAGGACCAGGCCGCAATCGCCCTGAAGGATTTCCTCTCGCGCATCGGCAAGAGCACCGTGCTGATGTTCACCTCGCGCAGACATCCGGTCGGTCTGGATGATGAAAAGACAATCAAGGTCGTAAGTCCTGAAAGGCAGACCGCCATCGACATCCTCTGCTCCGCCCTGGGTGATCGCCAGCAGGAATACAGCGACGAGCAGATGGACAGCATTGCGGCCAAGCTGGCCGACCATCCGTTGTCGTGCAGGCTGATCGGTGGTTTTCTCTCCAAGTCGCCTCTTGATGCCCAGAAGGCAGTGGACCAGGTGCTGGACCTGCTTCCCCAGGCGAGGGTCGAGACCGAGGAACAGAACCAGCGCAGCCTTGACGAGTCACTCGATCTCAGCCTGCGCAACCTGCCGCCGGACGAGCTACGCATGCTGCGGGCCTGTTCGGTTTTCAAGGGCGAGTTCGTGGCCGAGGCCGGGGAGTTCTTGGCTGAGTTTAAAGAGGACGACCAGCTTCAGACCGAATATGCCAACAAACTGCTTTTCTCATTGCACCAGCGTAGCCTGCTGGAACACGGACCTGTTGCCCGCTATCCCGCTGTTAAAACCTACGCCTTCCACTCCCTGATCCGCCAGACCTTGCAACGCAAGCTCGAACCCGAGGCCAAGGCACAACAGCTTCAGCTCCTCGGGGCCTATGCGGATATGCTCTCGGATTACATCGCACAAAAGCAGGGCATCGTGCCCACAGATTGGCTGGTCTCGGTCCAGCAGATGCTTCCCGACCTGGTCCGCGGCGCGCGCAGCTTGGGGAAAGAAGGGGGCGTTGCATTATTAAATCTTGGTATTCTCTATCAGCAAACAGGGCAGTATATAGAAGCATTGGCATTATATTTTAAGAGCTTAGATATTTTGAAAGCAGCATCAGATCAACGGAATACAGCCGCCGTCCTCCACCAGATTGGCATGATCCATCAGAATCGCGGCGATTTGGACGCCGCCCTGGAGCAATACCAGCAGAGCATCAAAATCAAGCGCGAGATCCACGACAAGGCAGGAGTTGGTATGGCCCTCCACCAGATCGGCATGATCCATCGTGCAAGAGGTGATTACACTGCGGCCCTGGAGCAATACCAGCAGAGCCTCGAGATCAAGAAAGAACTAGGAGATAAAGCGGGCATCGCCCAAACTTTACATAATATTGGAGTAGTTAACCAAGTGCGCGGCGATTTGGCCGCCGCCCTGGAGCAATACCAGCAGGCGCAAGAGATATTCGATGAGTTGGGCGCGAAAAAGGAGCAGGCGGCCGTTATTAGCCAAATCGGTATTGTCTACATGGATCAGGGTTCATTGACTGAATCTTTAAAACAACACGAGCTTAGTCTTTCTATTAGAAAAGAAATTGGCGATCTGCCTGGTGTGGCTATTGACCTCCACCAGATCGGCTCGGTCCACGAGGAACAGGGCGACATCCCGCAAGCCATTGAGCTTATGCAGCAGGCCCTGGAGATCTTCGAGCGCATCGGCGCCAAGCCCGAGATCAAGATCGCGCGCCGCAACCTCGACCGTCTGCGCGGCAAGGTGTAGGGCGTTTTACGCCAGTTCACAACAAATTCACCATCCGTACGTAGATCCTTCGGCCCAGGGCCTCAGGATGACGGTTTATCGTTTGATATCAATGGTATATAACGCTGTCAGTCGCGCGCGGGCTGTCATTCTGAACGAAGTGAAGAATCTACGCCCTACAACCACTCTGCGCCAATTATAGACAAATTCCACGTGCGCACGTAGATCCTTCGTCCAAGGGACTCAGGATGACGATTTATCGTATGATATCAATGCGATATAACGCTGTCAGTCGCCCGCAAACTGTCATTCTGAACGAAGTGAAGAATCTACGTCCTACAACCACCAAGCGCCAATTCACAACAAATTACACGTGCGCACGTAGATCCTTCGGCCAAGGGACTCAGGATGACAGCTTGTCGATTGATATCATTGCTATATAACGCTATCAGTCGCGCGCGGGCTGTCACCCTGAACGAAGTGAAGAATCTACTTTCTACAACCACCAATCGTCCATTATAGACAAATCCACCGTGCGCACGTAGATCCTTCGGCCCTGGGCCTCAGGATGACAAATGGCGTACGATATCAACACGATATAACGCTGTAAGTCGCGCGCGGGCTGTCATTCTGAACGAAGTGAAGAATCCACGTCCTGCAACCACCAAGCGACAATTCACAACAAATTCCACGTGCGCACGTAGATCCTTCGTCCAAGGGACTCAGGATGACGGTTTACCTATGATATCATTGCGATATAACGCTGCACATCGTCCGCCGTTTGTCATTCTGAGCGAAGCGAAGAATCTACGTTATAACGCCAAATTTCACCAGCCTTGTCTAATAACATTTGACACACAGCGCCGCCCCCTGGTAAAATATAAAGGTGCTCTTTAACAACTTAATAGACCATGGTGGTTGGAGTAACTACGGGGCTAGGAGTGTAGTTGACATAATGTTTTGCTAAATTTTCCATGCGATTATTTCCCATTAGATTCAGCAACTTACAGACCTGCAAAAACAGAACCTATGCGATCAACTAAGCCCTATCGTACTTAGGCGGAATTACAGCGAAATCGCGGTTTTTTTCGAAAGATTATCGTATGCGTGCGGTTTCAAGATTACCCTGATTAATCAAGACCTTACGCGGCAGGGAAAAACATTATATGAACATCGTATGGAGCCAAATCGCGATTACCAAGTAATATCAACAACTATACGCGCTTCGTAACCTATACGAAATCTGTGATTTGAAATCACAATTCGTATGCAAACCCTCATGCAATATATTATGCAATAGCCTTCAACCACTTGATTAACAACATTAATCATCGATTTTTAGGCAAATCACAGATGTAAAGTAATTTCTTACTAAAGCGCCCTACTCGGCTTGAAAAACCACATGATTTACGATCAGCGGCGTTTACCCGCAGCACCCCGAATCGTCGTCGTCGTCATCGCCTGCCACATCGTCGTCACCGCTGTCGTCGTCATCATCGTCGTCGGCCACATCATCGTCGTCGTCGGGTGCGGGCGGCTCCCAGTCGTAGGCCGTGGCGTTGACCGCGGCCATGGTGGCGGTCAGCAGCTCGTAGGGCTCGTCCAGCTCGGTGACCAGGCCGAAGTTGGAGTTCTCGCCGTCAAAGCGGCCGGAGACCGGCTCGTCCATCCAGTCGAACCAGTGATAGCCGATCACGTACCCGCCCTCGAGCCAGGTGCGCGCCATCTGCTCGAACAGGTAAGCGCGCTGCTGCTGGGTATCGGCGGTGATGAACAGCACGTTGGGCGGCCAGGTGTTGGGCAGGCCCGCGTCCATGCCGCGCATCGAAAACTCGCTGACCAAGATCGGCAGGCCCGCCTCGTCAAAGTACTCGGAGAGGGTCGATTCGTCGTCCACGCCCACGTAGTTCAGCTCGCGCTGCAGGGTGCGCAGCAGGTCCGCGACGGTCGGCCAGACGCGGTAGTGATTGATCGAAAGCACGTCGCAGTGCCGCGTCGCAGCCTCGAGCACCACCCGCGGTGTGACCCACGAGACCAGGCGCGAACCGAGGATCAGATGCTGCTGATCGTACTCGCGGATCCCCTGCTCCACCGTACTGAAAAACTGCTCGGCGAGCAGCGCCAGGAACGCTTCGCGGTCCGCGGCCTGGGCCTGATTGGCGGGCATGGCGCTGGTGCGGGTCTCGCCATACAGCGCGTCAAAGCTCGCGTGCCGCGTGCCCCAGGCGGCGTTGAAAGCCTCGATCTCGTTGTTGTAGCGCCCGCGCAGAAACTCCACCAGCGCGGCCTTGCCCGGCGCGTCCTGATCAAAGGCATAGTAGTCGGCGAACAGGTCGCGCAGCACGCGCCAATCAGCGCCCCAGCGCATCTCATTGTCGATGAACCAACCCAGCAGCAGCGGATCGTCGGCCCCAGCAGCCACGGTGCTCGAGCAGATCTGCTCCACGCGGTCGAGAAACTCCTCGGAGAAGTAGTCGGGCACAACGCCGCTTTCCCAGTTGGCGCCGGAGAGGTAGAGCACGTTGGTGTAGGGCGTATCCGGAAACAGCGCGGCCTTGCTCCAGCCGCCCAACGTGTTCAGGCCCCACTGCTCCATGCGCTCCAGGGTCACCGCGGCCCAGGCCTGCTCCGAGCCGTAAAGCTCGATGATGTTGCGCTGGTACGGGCTGTAACCCAGGGCCGGAGCGTAGTGCCCGCCGGGGTTGATCAGGTTGACGCCGGTGGAGATGAAGATCTCGCCGTCAGGATCGATGAACCACCAGCGGCCGTCGCGCTGCTCGACCGAGAAAAACCCCTGGTCGGCAGATACGGCCGTGGTCGCAAGCAGCGCCAGTGCCACGAATACGAGCAATAGCGAGTAGTTGTAACTTCGAGGGTACATGCCTTGTTTCCAGCGGGAATGGTAATACATCGACCCAAGCCGATCAAACAAGTGGCCCTGGGAACTGAGGACGCAAGATTAACATGTATAATGCGCGATAATGGTGATGATCGCTACGATCGCTGATTCCCCGCTAAGCCGCGTGCTGATGTGCGCGCTGTGCATACTCCTCTGCACAATCGCCGGTTGCGCGGATCAGGACGATGGAGCCAGTCCGCGCGGTGCGGCGGATGACGATTCCCCTTGGTCCGACGACGACGATGTCGACGACGACGACGATGATGATGACGACGATATCAACGACGATGACGATCTCGACGATGATGATGATGACGACGACGACGACGACGATGATGATGATGACGACGACCTAGAGTGCACCAACCCCTACTGCGTGATCGAACGCACCGACCTGGGCGCGCAGTGGACATGCCATGACCCGTCCTCGTGCGCCGAGGACTACTTCGAGTTCATCGAGCTCACCACTGAGCACCATCGACCGATAACCCCCGATGAGCTGTGGGAGCGGCACATGGCCATTGATCGCGGCAATGTGCCGCTGGTGCACGACCCGCTGACCGCGGCCCAGTTCGCCGAGCTGATCGTCGACGAGCTGAACATCGGCTTCCTCAAACAGGGGATCAACCAGCGCCCGCTGGTGGTGACGCTGATCCGCGAGTCGGAAAGCATTACCTATTATGAGCAAGAGCTGCTGTTCGACGATCCATACATCGGCCAAGCCCAAGGCATTTTGCTGCTGCCCAAGGGGGAGGGTCCGTTTCCGGGAATCGTGGCGATCCACGGTCACAGTGAAAACGCCGAGGTCTTCCGCGACGAGCATTACGGACGGCTCTACCCCGGCGCGGGATTCGCAATCCTGATGCTCAGCATGCGCTCCAACGGCGCGGGACTCTACGAAACTTGGACCAGCTGGGAGTTGCAACTTAACGGCCTGACCTTCCTTGGCGTGCGCTCCTACGAGACCCTGCTCGGGTTGCGCTATTTGCAATACCTGCCCCAGGTACGCGCCCAGAGCATCGGGCTGATCGGTCACTCCGGCGGCTCGGTGGCATCCAACCTCACCGTGCGTCACGAGCCGGGCTTCAGCGCCTTTGTTTCGGACTGCAGTGGCGAGTACTACGTGTTCGACAAGTGGACCGGCCAGATGCTGGACGAGGACACGCCGGGCCTCTGGCCGTACTACGAGCTGGTCAACGACCTGGACACCAACGCCACGCCTGTTTTGTCCTCGCCCTACGGCTATCAGGATTTCATGGACGAAATCCTTTCCTTTTTCAGCGAGCAGCTGCAGTGAGAGGCGCGCTGTTGCTGCCGCTGATCGTGCTGGCGCTGGGCATTGTGCTGTGCGCCGGGTGCGCGGATCAGGCCGACGACAGCGGGTCGCGCGGCGCGTCAACAGACGACGACGATTCGAATGACGACGACGACGACAGCGGAGACGACGACGAGGTCCAGTGTCCCAACCAATACTGCGTGTTCGAGGATGAGGATCTGGACGCGGACTGGGATTGCATCGAGCAGCACACCTGCGTGGACGACTACCTGACCTTCGTGCAGATCGCGGCGGAACACGGTGCGCCGGTCAGCTCCGAGGAGCTCGATCAACAGCTTGAACAGATCGAGCTGGGCCAGGTCGATGTGCTCGACCAGCTTCCGCCCGGGCAAGAGCTGGGGGAGCTGATCGTCGAGCAGGCCAACGTCGGGTTCCTGCGCCAGGGGATCAACCAGCGTCCGCTGTACGTCACGGTGATCCGCCGCGACCAAACCGCGCGCTACTACGAGCGCGAGCTGCTGCTGGCCGACCCCTACGTGGGCACGTTCAAGGCGATCCTGCTGATTCCCAAATACAAGGACGAGCCGTTTCCCGCAGTGCTGGCGCTGCACGGACACAACGACGCGCCCGCGGTCTTTCGCGACGATTACGGCGGCGCATCGTACCCCGACCACGGCTACGCGATCCTGATGCTCGCCTCGCGGGCAATGGCCGGCGGCCAATCCGAGGATCTGGTCACGCGCAGCATGCTGCAAGGCGGCTTTACCTTGATCGGCGTACGCGGTTACGAAGCGCTGCTGGGGCTGAAGTACCTGCAATACCTCGAGCAGGTCGACAACGACGGCATCGGGCTGATCGGCCACTCGGGCGGCTCGGTGGCCGGCAACCTGCTGGTGCGCCACGAGCCGGGCTTCAAAGCCTATGTCTCGGACTGCTTCGGAGAGTACTACGCCGTTGACAACGGCCTGCTCCAGGATGAGACCGCGCCGGCGCTCTACCCCTATCACGAGCTGATCAACGAGCCGGAAAGCTGCCTGACGCCGATCTATCAGTCGCCCTATGGTTTCTACGGCGAGATGGATCAGATCTTTCAATTCTTTGACGAACACTTAAAAGGCTGATAAATAGTTAGCGCGAAAGGTCCATTATCCCACCACCGACCGCGCACACCGTGGATGGATTGGGGTGAGATATCTAAACAGGAGCGCGCTCGATAAATGGCGATTCCGACCCTCACAGTACGCCAACCCTGGGCATCGCTGATTATCGCGGGATTCAAAATTATCGAGAACCGCTCCTGGCCGCCCCCCGCCAAATACATGGGCAAGCGGATCGCGATCCACGCCGGCGGGATGCTCGAGCTTGAGGCGCTGGATCAGCCGTGGGTCAAGCCGTACATCGCCAAGCTGCCTAACCCGATGCCGCGCGGAGCGGTGATCGGCACGGTAATGATCGACAAGGGAACGATCCCGCCCGGCGATCTGGTGAACCTGGGTAAGCGCGACCGCGGCGACCCGCTACTCGAATGGTGGACGCCGGATCATCACGGCTGGATGCTGTGCGACCCCCGCGCGTTCAGCGAGCCGGTGCGCGCCCAGGGCAACATGGGAATCTGGATGTGGGAGCCGCCCGAGGGCTTTTGCGACGAGTTCCTGCCCGAACACGAGTAATAGCGCGGCAGCAATCCCGGATAAGTTGACGAGCGCCCCGGCGCTGTGATAGCTAGAGAAATCCCAGCTTTAAAGGTTCCGTGCTGGAAACCCCGAAATCTCGGGAAAAACCGATGCAACCGATAATCGCCGTCTCTAATCAGAAGGGTGGCGTGGGTAAAACCACAACCGCCGTCAACCTCGCCGCCGGACTGGGCCGCAGGGGCAAGCGGGTGCTGCTGCTCGACCTGGATCCCCAGGGCCACCTGACCCACGTGCTCTACCACCATCTCGAGGAGGATGAGGACGGAATCTTCGAGGCGTTGATGGCCGAGAACCCGCTCGACGGTGTAATCGTCCAGACCGCCCTGGAGCATATCGACCTGGCGCCCGCGGGCGAGAGCCTGGCCAACGCCGATCTCAACCTCGCTCCGCTGATGGGCCGCGAGAGCTTCCTGAAAAACTCACTGGATTCCGAGCGGATCAAAGGCTACGACCTGATACTGATCGACACCGGCCCCTACCTGGGTCTGCTCAACGTCAACGCGCTGGTCGCCGCCAACCAAGTGCTGGTGCCGGTGAGCTGCGAGGTGCTGCCGCTGCTGGGGCTCAAGTACTTCCTGCAGACCGTCGATAAAATACGCTCCAAGCTCAACTCGGAGCTCGAGGTACTGGGTTACCTGCTGACCCAGTACGACCGGCGCGAGACGATCACCCACAAGGTGGAACACACGATCCGCGAACGTTTCGGCGACGCGGTTTTCCAAACCATGATCCGCATCAACACCAAGCACAAAGCCGCTCCGTTGGAGCACCAGACGATCTTCGAATACGAGCGCTCCAAGTCCGGCAGGGGGACCGAGGATTTCACCGCCCTGACCGACGAGGTGCTTCAAAGACTTGCCGGGAGTAAATGATGTCAGACAAGAAGCTCGACGATATCTTCGAATCGACCGCACCCAAGAAAAAGGCCGGCGCCAAAAAGGCAGCGGCCAAGAAGACCGCCGCCCAAAAAACGGCTGCTAAAAGCGTCAAGGCTGATCCGGCCGTAGCGGCACAGGCCGACGCACTGGATATTCCCCAGTTCAGCGTGCTCAAAATGCTGTTCCTCGCCCACAACGAGGAGGTGCTCTATCGTCGCGCCCGCGAGGAGCGCGCGATGATCCTCTGTTGCGCCCTGTGCGGCGCGCTGGCGCTGCTGGCGGTTATCGCCTTCGGCGGGCCGTGGGGCGTTGCGGGCTGGTTCTGGCGCTTGGTGTTCAAGGTGCTGCTGATCGCAGGCGTGTTCATGGCGGCCTCCAGCGGCAGCAAGCTGATCGAGGTCAACCGCAAACGGCTGCAGGACCTACTCGGATTACAGGTCAAAATTTCGAACATCCTGCGGCTGTACGACGAGGGAACCTACGCCGACGAGAAAGATCCGCTGTACCCCGGAACCTTCAAATTCCTGGGCAGCCTGGCCGACGACGAGACCAACATCGGCTCGCTGCTGATCAAGGGTGCGTTCCTGTTCGCCTCGCTGGTAATCATCTTCGCTTGATCCGCGCCGTGATCTAAGCCTAAGCTCGCCCCATGGATAAACAATCGGGCGGGCCGCGGATCTGTTTGGTGCAGCCTCAAGCCGAGACCGCGGCCCTGCTGTACTTCTTACTCAAGCAGTCCGGCTACGAGCCCTTGATCGCCACCGACAGCGCGGGGCTCGAGTGCGTGGCGCGCGCCGCACCGCAACTAGTGGTGGTCGAACGCGGAGAATCCGGCTCATTCAACGCTCAAGCGCCCCAGGTGCTGCGCGAGCTGGGACTCGACGCGCCGCTGGTGGCAATCAACACCCTCAGCCCCTACTCCAGCGACCGATCCGGGGACGAGCACGCCGACGCGTCGCTGGGATTCCCCACGCGCGCCGAGGCGCTGCTGGCCGCCCTGGACCGGCTGGTCGGACCGGGCGCAAGTCCCGATCCCGAGGTGGCCGAGATCAATTTAAAACGCCTGCGCATGGCGCGCCTGCTGGCCGCCGCCGACACCCTGGGGTTCGAGGGCGAGCTGACCTTCCGCGGTCACAACACGGTCAAGGGATTGCAGTTCACAGCCGGAATGGTCACCAGCGCCCGCTCGGAGTTGATGGCCGACAAGCTGGGCAACCAGCTGCTGGCCCGCGGCAGGCTCGACGAGTCGCTGCTGTTGCAAGCGGTGCGCCGCTCCGAACGCAGCAACGAGCCGCTGGGCGAATCGTTGATCGCGCTGGGCGTGCTGCAGCCCGAGCAATTGCGCTCCGAGCTGCAGGAGACCTTCGCGCAGATCGTGTTCTCGCTGTTCACCTGGAGCGCGTGCGACCTGAGCTTCGACCGCAACCGGCGCGAGCGCCAGGCCGGACTGCGGCTGAAGATCCCAACCCCGCGGCTGGCGCTGTTCGGGCTGCTGCTGGGCTACGGCGAGCAACGGCTGGACGACGAGCTGCCTGCGGCCGATTCGTACCTAGTGCCCAACGAGTTTGCGCCCTACTCCCTGGCCGACCTGGCGCTGTCGCGCGACCAACTGCTGCTGTGCACGATGATCGACGGCGCCACGAGCCTGAAACAAATTCTGGGGGCCAGCGTCGATCCCGAGACGCTGAAAAAAGCGCTGCTGCTGGCATTGATCCACACGCGGATGGTGCGCGTGGGCCGCGCGCCGCAGGCTCCCACGCGGTTGTTTGTGGAGCAGGCGCAGCAGGTGCGGCCCAGCGAGGGCAACGCCGCCGCGCTGAGCAAACCCGTTGACCGCGAACAGGCGCTGGCCGAGGCCGCACAGTTTGCGGACTTCGCAAGCGACCCCGAATCGGATACAGACTAGCGCCGTGTTCAAACCGCTGCGCGACCCGTTTTACATCGCACTGGCGCTGCTCGTCGCGGCCGGGGTTGCGGGACTGGCCTGGGTGCCGCTGCTGGCCGACCCGGGGTTTGAGAACGCCCTGGCCCAAACGTTGATCATCGCCCTGGCCGGCACGCTTTGGTCGGTGCGCGTTGCCAACCGGCGCTTCCACGGCTGGCTGCGGCTGCGCGATACGAATTACGCACCCGCGGCGTTTGATCAGGACGCCACCGAGGCCCTGGGCGGAACAATCTACCTGGCCTTGTTCGGCGGGCTGGTCACCTGGGCCTCCACCATCTTCCACCCGGCGTGCAACCTGACGATCTGGCTGCAATGGCATCTGCTGCTGCCGTTGATCTCGGCGATCACCGTCCCGGCCATGGCGTTCGTTACTGCCATCGTGGTGCCCGGCCGCAAAAAAGGCGCGCTGGCCGCGGCCCTGCTGGTGCTCGGCGTGTTGCTCTACAGCGTCTACCGCTTTGTCAGCGAGCCGGTAACCATGTTCTACAACCCGGTGTTCGGCTACTTCCCCGGCCCGATCTACGATTCTGTGGTCACCATCAAGGCGCCGCTGCTTATCAGCCGCGGGCTAGACCTGTGCTGGGCCGTGCTGCTGCTGAGCTCTGCGCGAATGCTGGTCCGGCTACGCCACAACGCGCTACGCCACGCCGGCTGGCTGGCGCAGAACCTACGCGGCCTGGAACTGGGACTGATCGCGGTCTGCCTATCGGCGATCATCACCGGCCAGGTCTATCGCGGCGAGTTGGGCATCGGCATCGACCGCGCGTACATCGAGCGCACGTTGGGCGGACGCGCCGAGTCCGCGCACTTCGTCTACATCTATCCCCGCGACTCGCGGGTCGAACGCGAGATCACACGGCTGATCCTCGAACACGAGTATCGCTACCAACAGGACATCGAGTTTCTGGGCATCGACTACCCGCACAAGGTCACCAGCTTCATCTACGCCTCGCCCCAGCAAAAAAAGCGGCTGATGGGCGCGGCGGGCACCAGCTACGCGGACATCGCGGGCCGGATGCAGCACATCAACTACGAACCGTTCCCGCACCCGGTGCTCAAGCACGAGCTACTGCACGTGCTCTCGGGCCCGATCGGCATGCCGCTGCTCGGATTCTCGATCAACCACGGCCTGACCGAGGGCTTGGCCGAGGCCTGCGAGGGCTACTCCGGCGAGTTCCTCGAACACGACTGGGCCTGGGCCATGCGCGAGCTGGAGCTGCTGCCGGACCCGCGACGGGTGATGTCGACCACCGGCTTCTTCCCGATCCAGGGCTCGCGGGCCTACATCACCGCGGGCAGCTTCGTCGGCTGGCTGATCGACCGCATCGGCATCGAGCGCGTGCGCAAGCTCTACGCCTGGGGCGATTTCGAGCAGGAGGCAGGGGCCGACCTGGACGAGCTGGCGCAGCAGTGGCTCGAGTTCATCGACGCATATCCAGGCGACCCGCGCGTGCTGCCCGCGGCCCAGGTGCGCTTCAAACGCAAGGGGCTGTTCGAGACCAGCTGCGGCCGCGAGCGGGCACGGCTGCTCGGACTGGGGCGCTCGGCCCTGAAGCACAGTCGGTTCACCCGCGCCCGCGAGATCTTCGTGCAAGCTTTGGAGCTATCGCCCGGGGACCGATCGGCGTTGCGAGGATTGGCCGGGGCGCTGGCCGGCGCTGGGGATCTGTCGGGCGCGCGGCGTGCCCTGGAAGAGGCGATCGAGACCCCGGGCCAGACCGCGCTAACCCGCTCGTCGCTCGAGCTCGATCTGGGCGACATATTCTACCGGTTGGGCGATTTGCGCGCGGCGCGCGAGCTGTACCAGGGCGTGTACCAGCGTCACCTCTCGCCCTCCCGCGACCGCGCGGCCTATGTCCGGCTGCACGCCCTGGATTCGCCCACGCGCGACGAGCTGATGGCCTACCTGGTGATCCATCAGAGCACGGCATCCGCAATGCGACGGCTGTCCGTTGCAAGCTCGATCGATCCCGGCGACCCGCTGATCAGCTACCTCTACGGCCGCCGGCTGTACTCCAACGGCTCATACGACCTTGCCCAGCCGCTGCTCGACCAGGCGGCCTGGGGCGCGATCCCGGACCAGGCCCTACGGCGCGAGGCGCTGATCATGCTCGGCGGCTGCCGGGTGCAGCTGGGCCGCTACGAGCACGCCGTCGAGGCGTACGAAGCGCTGCTCGCGCAGGACCTGCCTGAAGGGTTGCGTGCCTGGACCCTGGAACTTATTGGGATCTGCCGCCTGGCGCTGGAACGTCCCGAGCTGCTGGCTCCCGGCCCGCTCGCAGCTGCGCCAACACCCTGAGTCCGCGCAGTTTGCGCCCGAGATGATACTCGATCATCCGCGGCACCAGCGCGTCGAGTTCCGCGGCGGTGGCGTCGGTCAGACTCATCCGCGGCAGGCTCTCGATGGGCTGCATCGCAGCCGCGCGAATCGCACGTAATGAGCCTTGCGACAGCGCCGGATTGGTGCGGTTGGTTCCGGCGCAACGCGCGCAGAACGCGGCCTGGGCGCTGAACGAGTAGCGCGCCGTGCCCTCGCGCTTCAGCGGATCCACGCCGCAGCGCGGACAGCGCTCCATCAGCGGCAGCAGGCCGGAGAGCGCCAGCAGCTTGAGTTCGGAGACGCGCAGCATATCGACTCCACGGCCCGCGGCCAGTTCGCCCAGCGTGACCAGCAGCAACTCGAACTTGTCGGGCACCGGCGTATCGTCCTCGATCAGCAGGTCGATCTCCTCGACCAGGCAGAACGCCAGGCACAGCCGCAACGGATCGGCGCTCAGCGGCCAGAACGGCTCGATCACCCTGCCCCCGGACAATCGCAACCAGTCGCTACGACGCGACCCGGCCAGCTCGACGTCGGCCAGGCTCAGCAGGTCCAGGCTCGCCAGCCCGCGCTTGCGGCTGCGACGCATGCCCTTGGCCAGCACGCGCAGCTTGCCCCACTCGCGCGTGAGCAGCACCAGCAGCCGGTCGGACTCGCCGATTGGATATTGCCGGAGCACGATCGCCGGCCCGCGCTTGATCTCGCCGGCCACGAGTTACTCCTCGAGGATCTGCGAGGGCACGGTCTTGAGCAGCCGCAGCGCCTGGTCGCGGCCCAGCAGCTCGCAGCAGCGTGCGATCCCGCGGCCGTAGATCGTCTCCGCGCGGCGCGCCGTGTGCACATCCGAGGCCAGGCAGTCGATCAGCCCCTCTGCCAGACACTGCTCGAGGGTACGCTTCACGCTGCGGCCGTGAATCCCGGCCAGGCTCGAGAGGTTGCCCTGCAGCATGTAACCCATCTCGCGTAGCTCGTACAGCAGTCCCGGCCTCTCGATCACGGCGACGTAGCGCTCGGGGTGCGCCAGCAAAGGTACCCAGCCCTTGACTCGAATACGGAAGGCGGCCTGCGCCATAAACGGCGGCATGCCGACCATCGGCACCTCGACCAGCAGGTGACGCCGTCCCACGCCGCCTAGCGGCAACAGATCGCCGCGCTCGAGATTGTCGAAAAACGCCTCGTCCATGTAGTTCTCGGCGCCTGGAACGAGCATCGCGCCCAGCCCGGCCAGGGCCGGATCGCCCTTGAGCTGCTCAAAGGCCTCGAGGGTATCCTTGCGTCCGACCAAGCTGCCCTGGGCCATCAGGTGCGGAGTGGCGGTCACCAACAGGAACCCGGCCTCGCGCGCTGTGGTTAAAATCTGCGCCACCTCCGCGACGTCAGCCGCGCCGTCGTCCTTGCCCAGCAGCAGATGGGCGTGCAGATCGATCATCCCGCTCAGCGGCTGGGACTGCTGCTCGTGCGTCTCGCGCTGCGCCTTGCGCCTGCCCCAGATCATCGATCTCCCCGTTCGATCTCGATGCCCAGGCCCGAGAGCAGTTCGAGGTAAGCCGTTTCCACGTCGCGCCGCACGCGATCGAGGTACTCGTAGAACGGCCCGGGCTCAGGCCAATCGAGCAGCCGACCGAGGAACGCGGCCTCGGCCGTTCCCGGCTGGGGCATGGTGCTGCGCGGACGTTCGTAGGTCAGCCGCAGCTTGTTCTCCACCGCCTTGAGCGTCAGCCATCCCAGGCGTAGCGCTGCCGCGGACTTAGATTGGATCAACCCGGCGCGCGCCGCGGCGTTGATGATCGTCAGAGTCGCGCCGCTGCGCAGCCCCTGGTGATCATAGCCGTGGGCCAGGGCCAGCAGTTGCACGCCGAACTCCACGTCGAGCAGGCCGCCGGGCCCGAACTTCAGCTCGAGTTGCGGCGGACCGTCGATCTGCGAGAAATAGCGCTCGCGGATCTGCGCGCACTGCTGCAGGTCATCGCGCGCGGCCGGCCCCGAGAACAGCAGCTCGTCGCGCGCGCGCAGCAGCGGCTCGGCCACTGCCGCGTCGCCTGCCAGCAGCCGCATGCGCAGCAACGCCTGGCGCTCGAAGGGAGCGGCGCGCGTGCGAAAATAATTGGCCGTAGCGCTGGCTGGCATGGCGATGGCTCCCTGGCCGCCGTCGGGTCGCAGCCGGGCGTCGATGCGATAGATCGGACCGGCCGTACGCGAACCGGCGAGCAAGACGATCAGCGTCTCGGCCAGCCTGGTCAGCGCGGTGCGTTGCCTGATCCCCTGGTCGTCGTACTCCACATCCTGGAAGCAAAACAGCAGGTCGAGGTCGGCGTTGAACGTCAGCTCGCGCGGGCCCAGGCTGCCCAGGGCCAGCACAGCGAAGCCACCCAAATCGCCCGGCTCCACGTCGTGCCGCGCGGAAACCCGCTTACGCGCCAGGTCGAGGCAGACTTCGCAGCAGGCCTGAGCCAGGTCGGAGAGCTCGGAGCAGATCCGGCGCACGTCCGCAGCCTGCAGCATGTCGCGTAAACCGATCGCCAGCTCGTTGGCGCGTCTGGAGCGGGCCAGCTCCGCCGCACGCTCCATAGGATCGCGCGTGCCCTCCAGAAACGCGTCCACCGATGAGCGGGCCGCCTTGAGCCCGCGCGGCAGCAACACCGCGTCGGGCCGCAGCACTTGGGAGCTCAGCTCGGGATGGGCGATTAGAATCCCGGCCATGTAGGCCGACCCGCCCAGGGCGCGCAGCAGCAGCTCGATCTCGCGCTGCCGCGACCACAGCCGCTTGAACAGCGACGAGCGGTTGCCGCGCGCGCGCACGAAGCGCTCCATGCGCATCAGCGCCGCGTCCGGGTCCGGGGTCTGCGCGGCGCGCGCCACGAGCTCCGGCGCCAGGCGCGCGAAAAGCTCGCGAGTGGCCGATCTCTCGGGCTCGGACGGATCCTCGCGGATGCTGATCAACGCGGCATAGGCGGCCTTGGGGTCGGCGAACCCGGCCTCGTCCAAACGTTGGATCGTGCCCTTGCGCGCTGCCCACTCCGGCCCGCCCAGGGGCATCGAGTGCGTGGAGCTGCGCGTGGCCCGCGCCGGGACCACCTGTTCGTAGATCTCGCGCACTCCATGGCGTATCTCGTCGTAACGCTGTCGAAGCTGTTGCGCCGCGCGGATATCGTCGGTTTGCGCGATCCCCATCAGCCGCGCCAGCGCCGCCATGCGGCGTTGGTCGTGGGGCAGCAGTTGGGTCTGTAGGTTGCCGTGCATCTGTAAACGGTTTTCCAGCTCACGCAGGAACAGGTAGCTATCGCGTAGACGCTGTGCTCGATCAGCCTCGATGTGCCCGCTACGGGTCGCAGCCTCGAGCGCATCAAGGGTCGAGGTTGTGCGCAACGACTTGTCGCGGCCGCCGTGGATCAGCTGTAGGCTCTGGACGATGAACTCCAGCTCGCGGATCCCGCCGGGCGAGAGCTTGACGTCGTCGCCCTGACGCGCCGCGGCGCCCAGTTCGGCCTCCATCCGCTCCTTGATGCGGGCCACTGCCTCCAACGACTGATGATCGAGGTAGCGGCGAAACACGAACGGCCGCAGCAGCTCCAGCAGCTCGTATCCCAACTCGATGTTCCCGGCGCAGGGCCGCGCGCGCAGCAACGCCTGGCGCTCCCAGGTCTCGCCCCACGACTCGTAGTAGACCTCGGCCGCGCGCAGGCTGGTCACCACGTCGCCGCTGCGGCCCATCGGCCGCAGCCGCAAATCAACGCGATACAGCGCGCCGCCTCGCCCCGGCGCTGTCATCAGCTTGATCATCCGTCTGGCCACGGCCGCAGCCAGCTCGTGCCCGCCCGCGACCCGGTCGTCGGCTCCACCTGCCGGCTCGCCGGAGTGTACGAACACCAGATCGATGTCCGACGAGAAGTTAAGCTCGCGCGCACCGAGCTTGCCCATGGCCAGGGTGCAAAAGGCCCAGCCGCCTTGGCCCTCGTCGTTATCGAAGCGCTGCACGTCCAGGCCCTCGCAGGCCAGCTCCCAGGCTCGCTGGCACACGCAGTCGGCCAAGTCGGACAGAGCAAGTAGCACCCGCGGAGTGTCCGCACGGCGCGCCAGGTCGCTAAGGGCGATCGTGAACAGCAGACGCGAGCGGACCAGGCGCAACTGCTCGGCATCGCCACAGCCCGCAAGTCGCGCATCGATTTGTCGCGCGTCGGGCAGCGCCGCGTTCAGCCCGCCGCGACACAGAGCGTCAAGCAGCTCGTCGTCGCTGAGCAGCAGCTCGCCAAGAAACGGACTGGCGCCGAAGATCAGCGCCAAGTCGGGCATCGCAGCCTCGTCCACCGGCTGCGGCCGCAGCTCGGCCAGGCGCATGAAGCCCAGTGCCGCCGCCTGCGAATCGACCGAGCCGGAACAGGCCGCAACCGCGGCCACGCGCGCCGGAAGCGGCCAGCCTGCGGGGCCGAGGATCTCGCTCACTGCCGCTCCTGTGCCCGGGTCAGCACATCGCGAATCCGGCTGCACAGCTCATCGAGCTTCGCGGCTGAGAGCTTGCTCCCCTCGCTGTCGACGTAGAACGCGTCCACCGCGCGCCCGGCCTCGGTGTTTACCTTGGCCAGGTAGACGTTGGCGCCGTTCTTAAAGATCGTACGCGTCACGTCGTAGAGCAGACCCAATCGGTCCAAGTCCTGGACCTGGATCAGGCTGTGGCTGACCGACTCGTCGTTGGAGCCGCTGACCTTGACCGGCACGCGACGGCTCATCTCGCGGCTGCGGCGTGTGGGACTGTGCTTACACTCGATCTGTTGCGGCAGATCGTCGCCGGTGAATAATCGCTCGAGCCTGTCGGCCAGGCGCGTCTGGAGCTCGAATGGCGGGAGCAGCGGCAGCCCGGTCTCAGGATCTTCGCTCGGCGGCTCGAGCTGCAAAGTGTCGATCGCCACCGTGTCGGAGCGGGTGAAGACTTGGGCGCCGAGGATGTTGACGTCGAGCTCGGTGCAAGCCCCGGCGATGCGCCACAGCAGGCCGCGGCGGTCGCGGGTAGCCACCACCAGCTCGAGCACGCCCAGGGAAGGCTCTTCGAACACGCCGACCGACACCGGCTTGGCCTTTGATAGGCCGGTGAGCACCTTGAGATGGCGCACAGCGCGCGCCGGGCTGAGCCAGCGCAGGCTGTTCTCGGGCATGTGCGCGAAGTAGTTCTGCAGCCGCGCGGCGAACGGCCTTCCGGCGACCCGTGCCGAGACCTCGTACTCGAGCTGCTCGCGCAGGTCCTCATCGCGCTGGTCGGCCCCGGGATCGAGCAGGTCGCGGGTGCGGTTGTACAGCTCCTCGAGCAGCGAGCCCTTCCACGAGCTCCAAATTCCCGGGCCCACCGCTCGCATGTCCGCGTAGGTCAGCAGATAGAGCATGGCCAGCGGTTCGGCTCCGCCCACGGTGCCGGCGAAACGCCGAAGCAGCTTAGGGTCGTGGATGTCGCGCAGCTGCGCCAGGGTGCTCATCGCCGTGTGATTGCGCACCAGAAACTCCAGGCTGCGCGCATCGTCCTCGTCCACGCCCAAGCGATGCAACACCGGCGCCATCAACCGCAGCGAGCGTTCGACGTGCCCCGGACCGCCGGCCTTGCCCATGTCGTGCAGCAGCAGCGCCAGCTTGAGCACCTCCGGCCGCTTGAGCCGACGGTAGACTCCGGCCAGTCGCCGCAGCTCGTCCGGCGTCTCGCCGCCGAGCTGTTCGAGGAAGTGGATCGTCAGCAGCGTGTGCTCGTCCACCGTGAACCGATGGTGGATGTCGTACTGCGGCAGGCAGTTGAGCGCCTCAAACTCCGGCAGGTAGCGGCCCAACAGCCTCAGCTCGTGCATCTGGCGCAACGCCAGAGCGGCGTGATCGCCGTGCAGCAACTCGATAAACGTCTTGGCCTGTTCGCGCCCCGAACGAAAATCCTCGTCGATCAAATCGGCGGCCTCGCGCAGCAACGCGCGACCGCGCTCGGAAAACCGTCTGCCCTCGATCGCAACGTGAGCCATTGTGCGCATCAGCAGAACCGGGTCACGGCGCAAATCGTCGGCCGACGCCGGTTCCACGCCCTCGGATGTGTAGAGCAGCCCGGGCTCGATCGTACGCGAAAATTGAGCCGCGTCAGCCCGAGGACGCGCACAGCGCCGGTTGACGCGGCGCAGCAGGTCGTAGACGCGGCGGGCGTGCAGGTAATACTCGCGCAGCAAATCCTCGATCAATTGGCGCTCGGACTTGGCGCCGAAGCCCAGGTTGCCGGCCACCTCGCGCTGCATCTCGATCGACAGCACGTCCGCACGGCGTCCGGCGAGCAGGTGCAGCTCGCAGCGCAGCTTGAGTAAAAAATCGATCGAGGCGTTGAGTATCGTCACGTCGAGTTGGCTGAGCACATCGATCTGGACCAGCCCGGCGAGGTCGGACACCCCGAGGCAGACCCGAGCGTTCCACAGGGCAAGCTGGAAGTCGCGCAGTGCGCCGGGGCTCTCCTTGACGTTGGGCTCCAGTACGGTGACCGAGCTCACCGGATACTCCCCGGCCCCGGGTTCGACGCGGCGCGAGACCGGCCCCGCGACCCGGCCCGAAGCGATCGCCGCATCGAGCCTGCGTCCCAGCTCGACGGGCAACGCCTCGTCGCCGGCCAGCGCCCGGCAATCCAGGGTCGCGGTGAGAATCGTGGGATCGTGAATCGCGCGGTCGAGCTGTTCATCGATCGTGCGCGCGGCGTGGCCCAGGTCGAGCCGTAAATCCCACAGCGGGTAGAGCGTGCGCTCGATCAATCGCCGTCCGGCCTCGACGTCCGCGCCGTCGGCAAACAGAAACAACAGATCGATGTCAGAGTACGGAGCGAGCAGGCCGCGGCCGTAACCGCCCACGGCGATCAGCGCGGGCAGAGGATCGTGCTCTTCGCCTTGTTCCAGCGCGCGCTGGAACAGTCCGCGCACCAACTCGTCGAAAAACGCGCAGTTGGCGCGGGCCGTGTCAAAGCCCGAGTCGCCGCGGCGTTGGGCGCGCTTGAGAGCAGCGCGATGGCGCGCGAGACTTTGGGCGAGTTGAGGCTCAGCCGCGTCGTTCACCTGTTCGCTTCCCGCGCCCGGGCCGCGCAATCAGCCTCTCCAGATCGATTCGCGGCGCTTGAGTCGCTCGATAATCTGCCACTGGATTCGTGCGCGAACCTGCTCTTTTACGCTGTTGATCGCTATGTCGTCGTGCTCAGAGCGCACGCCAAGCTGCGCCACGTCGATCGGCTTGCCGAAATCGATGTACCACTTGCTCGGCAGCGGAACCAGCCCCAGCGGGCCCAGCCAGGGGAAGGTCAGCGTGGCCGGCGGCAAACTCAATCCCAGTCGGCGGGAGATACGATCGGGCCGGGCGACGATCGGGTAGATCTCCTCGGCGCCAACCACCGAGACCGGCACGATCATCGACTCGGTGCGTCGCGCGAGCTTGACGAATCCGCCGCGGCCGAAGCGCAGCAGGCGGTAGCGGTCGCGGTAGCGCTTGGTCACGCCCTTAACCCCCTCGGGAAACACGCAGATCAGCCGATCAGCCTCGAGCAGTCGTTGGCCGTTCTCCTGACAGGCGCGCACCATGCCGTAGCGCGACATCAATATCGAAAAGTAGGGCTGAGTCGAGAACACGTCCTCCATCAGCGGCCGCACGGAGCGGTGCGCCGGGTGATCGCGCTCGATGCAGTGCGAGATCATAAACGCGTCGAACGGCAGCCCGCCGGAGTGATTGGAAACCAGCATCGCCCGCCCATCGGAGGGCACGTGCTCCAGGCCGCTGACCTCGACCCGCCAGTAGGCCGTGTAGAGCAGCTCGAGGAAATGTCGCACCCGGGCCCGCCAGCCCTCGTTCATACCGAACTCGTCTACCAGGCCGATCTGTTCGGGGTCGTCGCTGCGGGACGAAAGCGAGCTGCTCAGCGAACTGAAAAACTGCACCAGCGGCTGCAACAGATCACGCTCGATCTCGGGCTCGCCGCGCCGCCCTTCGCGCTGTGCCAAGCGATGCTCCAGCCGCCCGGCCAAGCTCTCGCCCAGACCGAGTTGGGCCGCGCGATCGGTCGCGCTCTGCGGCTGTTCGTGCTGTGCCATCAGTCCGCCTTGATCGCGGCAATCTCCTCGGCCAGCGCCGCAAGCATCTGCGCGCCGCGGCTCGACCGGCTGTATTCCCAAATTGTCAATCCCTGGCTCTGGGCTTCGTCGATGGCCACGTTGAAGCCGATCACGTTTGGCGAAAGCCGATCGCCGAAGTACTCGCCGAGCTTTTCGAGGATCGCGTTGGCCAGCCGCGTGGGCCGGTAGAGCGTGGGGACCACCAGCGAGACGCGCAGCTCGCGACGGTTGTAGTTGCTGCGTACCGCCTCCATCGTATCGACGATCTCGGCGCAGCCGTCGAGGGCCAGGAAGGTCAGGTTGACCGGAATCACGATCTCGCGCGTGGCCATCATGATGTTCATCGTCAGCAGGCCCAGGGAGGGCGGCGAGTCGAACAGCACATAGTCGTAGCCGCGCACACGGTCGATCTGCACCTTGAGCCGCATGTTACGGTCCTGGCGTTTTGCCGCCTCGATGCTGAAATCGGTCAACGTCTTGTTCGAGGGCACGACGTCCAGGCCCTCGATGCGGCTATGATGCACCACATCGCGCAGTTTGACCGTCGGATCGTTGAGCAGGTCGGTCATCGACAGCGGCAGCCCGCGCGGATCGATCCCCAGGCTCTTGGCCACCTGACCCTGGGGGTCCAGGTCGCACAACAGCACGCGCGCGCCCTTATACAGTGCGAGGTAGGCGCCGACGCTGACCGTCAGCGTGGTCTTACAGCTTCCACCCTTCTCGTTGACAAAAGCGATCTTTCGCAATCTCCCCCCCTTAAAGCCTCCGGCTCAGCTCACGCTGAGCAGCGCCTCGCGCGAGCTGTAACGCGGCGAAAAGCCCAGCCCGCCCTCGGCCTTGGAGATGTCGGCCACAAACAGGTAGCGCAAATATTCCAGGTAGCGCGGATCGAACGGCAGCGCGTACACCGGCCACAACGCGGCGCTCAGCGTTCTGGCCAGAGCCAGCGGAAACGCGATGCAGGCGCGGCCGACCAGCGGAGCCACCGCGCTGTAGGGCACCACGCCGCGGCCCGCGATATTGAACGCGCCCGGGCTGTCCGCGTCCAGCGCAGCCTTGAGCGCGAAGGTCAGGTCGTCCTGGTGCAGGAACTGCATCAGCGGATCGTATCCCGAGAGCCGCAACATCAGAGGTCGCCTGAGATATTTGTTGAAAAAATAACTCGAGTCCGGGCCGACCACCGGTGCGGCGCGCAGCACGGTCACGCAGCACTCGGGGTAGCGCCGGGCGTGCTCGGCCAACAACTGTTCGACCTCGATCTTGTCGCGGACGTAGGGATATTTCGGGTCGCCGCGCAGCGGGTGTTCCTCGGTCAGGTAATTCGGGTTGTCGGCCCGCGCGCCGTAGCTCACCGTGCTTAGCGGCACCACGATCTTCTCTACCCCCACCGCGGCGCAGGCGTTGAGCACGTGCATTGTGCCTATGGTCTCCAGCTCGTGGGCGCGCAGGTGGTCGTGGCTGGGGCCGCTGAGGAACGCCGCGTGCATCACCCGGCCGATCTGCTCCTCCTCGAGGATCTCGGCCACCAGCGCGTCGGCCGTGGGCAGCGTCAGATCGACGCGGAAGAACTTGGCGCGACCCAGGTCGAACCCCGGCCGCTCGAGGTCGATGCAGACCACTTGCGGGCAACGCGAGTCTGCCAAAAGCTGCTCGAATAGCGCCATCCCGGCGTAACCGCTCAGGCCGGTGACCAGCGTAGGCGGATGCTTCCGACCGCGCACGCGGCGGGTGGAGCTTGTCGGGGCAGCCTCCGGCATTAAGTCTCGTCGCTACTTCTTGGTCTTCTTTTTGGGCACGGCTTTTTTCTTGGGCGCGGCCTTCTTAACCGGCGCAGCCTTTTTTACCGGCGGGGCCTTCTTCTTGGGCGGGGCCTTGCGGACCTTGGCGGCGAGCTGGTCGACCTGGCCGATCAACTCGTCGAGGCGCAGTTCCATCGCCGAGATGCCCTTGTTGACCGAACTGACCTTCTTGGACAGTTTGTCGTAGTCATCCTTGGTCGGCACGTTGACCGCGCCGAGCACCATGGCGACGTTCTTGTCGATGCGCCCCTTGGTCTGCATCGCGTGCTGGATCGTGTTGCCCAGGGCCGAGGCGAACTTGGGGTTGCCCATCAGCTCGTTGACCAGATCGGTCATCTTATCTTCGCCCATTCCGACGATGCGATTCAGCAGATTATCCTTCGTGGCCATTGGACCTCCTCAGAGTGTGGCAGATCAGTCTGTTCTGACGTTGATTGAATCCGGTCCCTTGGGTTTGTCGTTCTCTTTCTCTTGGCCCTCCGGGGAACAGTAGGGGCATCCGCCCGGCGGCGGGCCCTGGGGCTGACTTTGCTGCGGTACGAACTGCACGTTGCCCATGCCCGCCATCTCGTTGAGCGTCTCGGTACGTGTGCGCTCGACCTTGCTCGAGAACGAGCTGACCACCTTAACCAACTTCTTCGAGCCGCACTTGGAGCAGCGACGCCGGCTGCCGAACAATCGCGGCCGCTGGAACATCTTCTCGATAAAGCTGGTGGTCGCGCCGCAACGGCGGCACTCGTACTCGTAGATCGGCACCCATTCCTCCCCGGTGATTGAACCCGACGGTACGCGGTTCGAGATGAATCTAGTGAACCGACCCTGTAAAAGCAAGGCTGCCGTCATGCCGCCCGCGTCGCCGGTTCGCGGTCCGCGACCTGGGCCGTGCAGCTTGACTTGCAGGCGAGGCCGGGCTTAAAAAGGGGCCGCCGCTGGGGGTGTCTCAGTGGATTGAGACACCGCCGCCCAGGCGGGAAACACGGCTCCGCCCTGGAGGGAAGAGATGACTCTACTCGAACAACTCAAGTCCGGCACACTTCCCCAATCCGTGGTTCAGGCCGCGCACAGCGAGGGGCTCGAGCCCGAAAGC
Organism: Candidatus Alcyoniella australis; assembly: GCA_030765605.1. NCBI lineage: Bacteria > Candidatus Lernaellota > Candidatus Lernaellaia > Candidatus Lernaellales > Candidatus Alcyoniellaceae > Candidatus Alcyoniella > Candidatus Alcyoniella australis. The sequence goes on along the minus strand of JAVCCG010000017.1, from coordinate 99,169 downwards.
CTGGCCGAGCAGGTCGCCGCGGGCAAGGCGGTGATCACGCGCAACCTGCACCGGCCGCAGATCGAGCCGCTGGCTGTGGGCGGCGGCGCGCGGATCAAGGTCAACGCCAACATCGGCACCAGCAAGGACCGCGCGGACCTGCAATTCGAGCTGGACAAGCTGCGGGCGGCGCTCGACGCCGGGGCCGACACGGTGATGGACCTCTCCACCGGCGGCGATATCGACGCGGTGCGCCGCGAGATCCTCGCGCAATGCCCGGTCCCGCTGGGCACCGTGCCGATCTACCAGGCGGTCATCGAATCGATCGCCTGCGGCGTGGGCCTGGCCGACCTCGACCCGGACCTGCTGTTCGAGGTGATCCGCCGCCAATGCGAGGGTGGAGTCGACTTCATCACCGTGCACTGCGGCATCAACCGCAACTCGCTCAAGGTACTGTTGGACAACCCGCGACTGATGGGCATTGTCAGCCGCGGCGGCTCGTTCCTCGTCGAGTGGATGATGCACAACAAGGCGGAAAACCCGCTCTACGAGCGCTATGACGAATTGCTGCAGATCGCGGCCGAGCACGAGGTTGTGCTCAGCTTGGGCGACGGATTCCGTCCCGGATCGATCGTCGACGCCACGGATCCGGCCCAGCTCGCCGAGCTGTTCGTACTCGGCGAACTGACCAAACGCGCGCGGGCCGCGGGCGTGCAGGTGATGGTCGAGGGGCCGGGGCACGTGCCGCTGGATCAGGTGCAGAGCAACGTCGAGCTGCAGAAGCGGATCTGCGACGGCGCGCCGTTCTACGTGCTCGGTCCGCTGGTGACCGACATCGCTCCGGGCTACGACCACATCGCCTGCGCCATCGGTGGGGCGTTGGCCGCCTGGCACGGCGCGGACTTCCTGTGCTACGTCACGCCCAGCGAGCACCTCGGGCTGCCCGACGTCGAGCAGGTGCGGCAGGGAGTGATCGCCTCCAAGATCGCGGCGCATGCCGCTGACCTAGCTCGCGGCCGCGCCGACTCCTGGGCGCTCGACCGCAAGATGAGCGAGCGTCGCGTGGCCCAGGACTGGCCGGGACAGATCGAGTCCGCCATCGACCCAAAACGCGCCGAGGAACTGCGCGCCAACACGCCGCCGACCGAGGACGACGTGTGCACTATGTGCGGGGAGTTCTGCGCAATCAGGGTCAGCAAGCGCGCACTGAATAAGAAATAGCGCCGCCGAACTGTTGCTGTTATTGCTGCGGCCGCAGGTCGAGCAGCGTGGCGCGTACGATCTTGTCGCCGGGCAGCAGCCTGCGCACCACGTCCATCCCCTGCACCACCTCGCCGAACACCGTGTAGCCGCCGTCGAGGTGCGGCTGGGGCGAGAGCGTAAAGAAAAACTGGCTCGAGCCGGTGTCCTTGCCCGCCGTGGCCATGCCCACCGCGCCGGTGACGAACCGCAGCCGACTGATTTCGCACGGCAGCAGCTCGCCGGCCGATCCCCAACCAGTGCCGCGCGGGTCGCCGCCCTGGACAACGAAATCGGGCACAACGCGGTGGAAGATTAGTCCGTTGTACGCGCCGGAACGCGCCAGCTCGCTGATCTGCAACACGGTCAGCGGCGCATCGTCGGTCTCCAGCCGCACGTCGATCCGGCCGCGCGGCGTCTCGATCCGTAGTATGCGCAGCTTGCCGATCAACTGCGCGGCCCGCTCGCAGCGCCCGTCGTCGGACGCGGGCATTTGTTGGGCGAGCATCGAGAGCAGGTCCTCGTTGTAGATCTCGCGCATTAACCTGATCGCCTGCGCCCTGACCAGCCGCTGTTGATCGCGCGTACCCGAGTAGATCGCCGCGCGCACCCTTGACCAGCGCTGGGAGCGCTGGTCAAGGCGAGCCGCGTGCTTGCCCAACGCGTCGAGCAGCGAGAGCCGCACGTCGGGATCAACCTCGTGATGCGCCCGGGGCCAGGCCGCGAGCAGTTCGGCCAACGCGCTCTGGCTCTGGATCGCGCTCAGGGCCTGGGCCGCACCGGCCTTGAGCTGCGGCGGGCTGCCCGGCTGGGAGAGGAACTCCGTGGCCCAGGCCTCGACCTGCTCGGGCAGCTTGTCGGCCAGCGCGTCCAGCGCAATGCACTTGGCTTCGGCCGGAGCCGCCGGGTCTTCGATTACCGCGCGCAGCCCGATGCGGCCCGCCTCTCCACCGCGTTGGGCCAGCGCCTCGGCCCACGAAACGTAGGACAGCGGCGTACTCGCATAGTACTTGCGCTCCACGGTCAGCACGTCGCGGTCTTCCACTGTCTTGCAGGTCGCATAGGCCCAGCGCGCAGTCAACCCGGCCGGCCCGGGCTGACTCACGAGCATCGAGAGCAGGTTGCGTTCGTCCTTGCCGCCCAGTCGGCCCAGGGCGCGCAGCACCTCGAGATCCTCGTTATTGTAAGCCGCGGGCGGACGGCCGCCGCTGCGCCGCAGATGATGGAACAACGCGCCGCTGACCTCCGGGCCCGAACCCAGCGCCAGCAGTCGGATCGCCTCGATCCGCACCTCGAGCACCGGGTCGGAGAGCATCCGCAGCGCAAGGTTCGCCTTATCCGACGCCGCAAGCCGCACCAGCGCCCACAACGCGGCCGAACGCACTTCCGGATCAGGATCATTGAACAGCGCCGAAAGCTCGTCCGCTGTTTCAGTGCGGCCCATCCTCCCCAGCCCGAGAGCCGCACTGCGCCGTAGCGCCGGGCTCGGGGCCTCAAGGGCGCTGAGCAGCAGCGGCAGCGCAGCCTCGTCGTCGATGCGCACCAGCGCGGTAATCGCGTTGAGGCACAGCAACTCGGGCATCGAGCCGCGCATCCCGCCCAGACCCATGGTGCCCGCCTCAACGATCTTCTCCACCCACTCGCGGTCGCGAAGCTTGCCCAGCGCCTCCACGGCCAGGGCGCGGCGCAACAACACGTCTTGGGAGAGGATCGTCGTCGGTTCGACAAGCACGCCGCGCAGGGCTTCGAGCGCCATGGGATCAGGCTTGGCGCCGATTAAGGCCAGGGTCTCGCGGTCCTCCAACTCGCCCAGGGCAAAAATCGCCTCGTCGCGAACGTTTCCCGAGTGCAGGGCCTCGAGCAGCAACGGCAGAGCCACCGGATCGCCGATGCGTCCCAGGGCGCGCAGGGCGCGCGCAGCGATCGCCGGGTCGGGATCACGCGTAAGCTGCGCCAATCCTTCGGTCACCTGCCGCGCGTCCTGGGCTTGGAGGATCGTGACCAGCTTTTCCAGCCCGCGCTCTTCCGCCAGCGCGGATGAGGCGAGCAGCAGCGGCAGGCAGACCAAGGCCAATGCCAAGGCCGTTTTGCGCATATTTACCTCACTTGGTCCAGAGCGATCACTATCGAGACGTGCAGCTCTCCCGGATCGCTTCCATTGAAACAGCTTACGTTGGCCGGGCCGTACTTAAAAGCCCGGGGAGCGGTCAACCGGCGCAGCACTCGCAGCTCGAAGCGCTCCCGCAACTCATCGATCCGCTGTTCCAGGCAGCCCTCGGTGCTGTGCAGCGCCAACGTATCGCCGGGCAGCGCAGTCTCGATCGAGTAACGGTCGAATTCGCGGCCCGAATAGTACGAGGCCTCCAGCGGCAGGTCGCTGTGCAATCGGCCCTGAGTCGCGGCCGCCGCGACCTGCCAGGACCGCAGTCGATCGTCGAACACACCGCGCAGATCCTGGCGCGCATCGGAGAGAATGCCGTAGCTCAGGGCCGCGCTGAGCAACACCAGTAACCCGATCGTCACCGCGACCGCGCTTTGCAACGTCCTGCGTGCCCGCAGCCCGCGCAGCAGCGCGCCAAGGGCCGCCGCAGCGCTCACGTAGACCGCAAAGACCGCGGGCGTGAGCAACCGGTGCAGGTCCGGCGCCCACTGGATCGAGAGCGCCGCGAGCAGCACCGCCACAATCGCCAGCGCCTCGAACGCCAGGCTGCGCGCAAACCCCTTTCCACACAGCGCCGCGACGCAGCCGCAGAGCGCAACGAGGCACCACCAGGCAAACCCGTGTCCCACCAGCGCCGCGAGATAGCCGGTCAGGCCGTGCAGCACGCCCCCGACGCTCAGCCGTGATAGTGAGTAGCCAAAGAACTCGCCGGCGTAGCCGCTGTGCCCCAGCAGCGCCATCCAGCCGACCAGCGCCAGGTAGGGCAGCGCCGCGGCCAGACCCGGCCCCAGCCAACGAGAGAAACCCCGTTGCCGGATGTAGCGATAGTTGGCCCAGGCGCAGGGTGCGATCAGCGCCCAACCCTCGGGACGCGCCAGAGCGGCCAGGCCGCAGGCCAGGTTGAATTTAATCAGGTTCGCGCGGTCGTCCGGATCTAGTCGGCCCCAAAAGAGCCAGGCGTAAAGCAGCGGCACGATCAACGCCGGATTGGGCACGACCCCGGCGCTGAGCGCAATGCAGTGCAACGAGCTCGAGGCGATCAGCACGCCGATCCAGCCCGCGACGCGACTTACCCGCTCGCTCAACAAAAGGTAGAGCGGCACCACGGCCCACGCCCCGAGCAATGCCGCGACCAGCCCGCCGGCGAGCTGCGCGTTGCCGCACAGCGGCCGCATCGCCTGGAGCAGCAGCGGATAGAGCGGCAGCGCTTTGTCCTGCACGGTGATCGACCAGACTGCCAGGCGCAGGCCGTCGGCAGGCATGATTCCGCAAGCGTCGATCAGCGGCAGCCGCAGTGCGACCCCGCCTAAAACCGCCAGCAGCAATCCCAAGCGCTCGGCGCGGCTTTGGGCCCTGCGGCGCTCTCCGCGGTCTGTTAAAGGCTGCTTTGGCACGGTCGATTTATACCATACGGTAATATCCGAGGTTGACAGTGAGCTTAGCCTGGGATTAATTGCACGCCATGGATGCCGTTCGCAAACGTCGACTGACCTGGTTGCAAAAACACCTGGAGTACAACTTCAAGCGGTTGGACCTGCTGCAGTCCGCCCTGACCCACCGCTCGTTCGTCAACGAGCCCGAGGCCGAGGGCGCGGAGCACAACGAGCGGCTGGAGTTTCTCGGCGACGCGGTGATCGAGCTGGTGATCACCGACATGCTCTACAAATCGTGCGCCGACCAGCCCGAGGGTCCGCTGTCGAAGATGCGCGCGCGGGTGGTCAACGGTCGCAGTCTGGCCGCCGCTGCGCTCAACCTGGGGCTGGACCGCTACGTGCAGCTCTCGCGCGGCGAACAGACCACTGGCGGGCGGCGCAAGGATTCGATCCTCGCCGGATGCTACGAGGCGCTGATCGGCGCGCTGTACCTCGACGGCGGCATGCGCCAGGCGCGTCGGCGGTTGGTGGCGGACCTACAGCCCACGGTGCGCGAGCTGCTGGCCGGGTCGGATCTCTACCGCGACTACAAAACCCGGCTGCAGGAAGTCTCCCAACAACGCTTCGGCTCGATCCCGGTCTACACGGTGGTCGAACAAAGCGGCCCGGACCACGCCAAGGTCTTCACCGTGCAGGTGACGATCAACGGCCAGCGCTACGGCCGCGCCAACGGGCCGAGCAAGAAGGAGGCCCAGCAGCGTTCGGCCAAGCAGGCGTTGAACACCATCGGCGATGAGCAGGAGACGGGCTGTGACAGCTGAAAGCGAACTGCGTTCGGGCTACGTCGCGCTGTTGGGCAAGCCCAACGCGGGCAAATCCACCCTGCTCAACTGCCTGCTCGGCCAGAAAATCGCCGCAGTCTCGGCCAAACCCCAGACCACGCGCAAACGCATTCTGGGGATCCTCAACCTGCCCCAGGCCCAGGTGTTGTTCCTGGACACACCGGGCATCCTGGGGCGGACCGACAAGCGGCTGACCGCCTACATGCAGCGCGAGGCCTGGAGCGTAATCAAGGACGCCGACCTGGCCGTGCTGCTCGTCGACTGCCTCAAGCCCGACCGCAGGCGCGACGAACAGATCGCCGATCGTCTGCACGAGGCCAAGATCGCCTGCATCTGCACGCTGAACAAAATCGACAAGATCGACCGGCTCGAGCTGCTGCCGATGATCGAGCATTACAGCGGCCTGCCCGGCGTGTCGCAGGTGATCCCGATCAGCGCGCTCAGCGGCGACGGAGTCGATGATCTGCTGCTCGAGATCGTCAACGCCCTGCCCCCGGGTCCGGCCTATTACCCACGCGACCAGCTCAGCGATCAGACCGAGCGCCTGCTGGCCGCGGAGATCGTGCGCGAAAAAGTCTTCAAGCTCATGCGCCAGGAGATCCCCTACTCCACGGCCGTGGACGTGATCGATTACAGGGAACCCGGCTCGTCCGATGCGCCGGTCGAAATCGAGGCCGAAATCTGGGTCGAACGCGACAGCCAGAAGGGAATGGTGATCGGCGCGGCCGGACGCACGATCAAACTGATCGGCACGCAGGCGCGCGAGGAGCTCGAACAGTTGCTGGGACGTAAGGTCGTGCTGCGGCTGTTCGTCAAACTCAAGCGCGACTGGACCCGCGACCCGCAAGCCCTGGCCGAACTGGGCTACAAACCCGACTGATCTGGCCCGCATTATTCATGAGGGTTCTACTGCGGCCCTCAGGGCATGAGCGAAACTACGCCGCTGCCCTCGGTGCCCACGAAGCAGCTCTTGGAGAGCTGCGTGCTGGGGCACAGCACGTCGTTGCCGCCCGTATAGCCATCGACGATCTTGTCCTGCCAAGCCGTGCCCGCCTGATTGCCCATCAGCAGCAGCAGGCGGTAGTGCACGGCCTCAAGCCCGACGAACAGCGGCTTGCCGTTGTGGCGGCTGTAGGATGCGTCGAAGTTCAGGGCCCACTGGGCGGATGAACGCTCGATGCTCCAGCTCGAACCCAAATCGGAGCTGGACCACACCCCGCGCCTGCCGCCGGCCACCAGTAGCAGCGGGTCATCGGTCGACGCGGCCAGGCACCAGGCCTCCTCACCGGCGGGGGCCGGCAGCTCGATGCTGTTGAACAGGCGTCCGCCGTTGAGCGTGCGCAGCACGGTCGGTCGATCGTCGCACAGCCCGATGATGAAGATCGACTGCGGCAGCAGGGGATGAATCGCCATCTTGTAGAAATCAGCGCACCCCACATCGGCCACATGCAGGCGGCGTTCCCAGGTGACGCCGTTATCCGCGCTGACGTACAGCGCGCGCGGGGTCAGGACGAACATATCGTCGTTGCCCGATTCGACCCCGATCTGCAGCACCGGGCCGCCATCGACAATCCCGTCGTCCGAGGGGATCAATCCATGGGAGTCGTCGAAACGGTAGATCAACGTGTCCGACGTGCGGTCCAGAGCGATCAGCAGCTCGCTGTCTCTGGGTGAAATGGCCAAGGCACTGACCGCCTCGGGCACGCTGCCCAGGGAGGTCCACTTGGGCGGGTCGGCCACCAGCGCACTGAACAGCAGCTCGCCCGAGTCCGTGCCGATGAAAAGATATTTTTCGTCCGCGGCCATCGCGCGCACCACCGTGTTCTCGGGACCCAGAGGATTCACCTCGCCGCGCAACGAGCCCGAAGAGTCGCTGTCGTCGTACGGCCCGTTTCCGGAATCGTAATCCAATCCCTCGCCGCCCGGCCCGTAGTAGTCCGCGTAATCAGTGCAGCACAGGGTCGGCAACAGCAGCGCCGCAATAGCGGCCAGGGCGAGCAGGTGGATAGTTCGCATAGTGCAATTCATTGTCCGCAGCCGTTGAGTGCCTGTCAAATGGCGTTGCTACCCCGGCGGCCCTCTTGCTAAGATCAGCGCGGTCCCAGATGGAGTGAAGCTTGTACAAACCAGCCGCATTGATTGTCGCGCTGCTGTTGATCGCCTGCCTACCTGCGGCGGCATTGCCGCCTGTTGAGCACGTGGACTCGCCGCCGTTCAAAATCAGCACCCGTGTGCCCGAATCAGCGGGCGAGGGCGAGCTGGTCAAGGTCGTGTTCGAGATCACCAACAAGGACAGCCAGCCGCACGTGCTCTACGACATACAGCGCAAGGACTACCCCTGGACCGTCTACACCTTCCAGCGCACGGCGCGCGGAGCGCTGGAGGTCGATCATCAGCAGGGCGGCTACAACTACGACCCGGGGGCGCGCGGAACGACCGAACGCTTTTTCAGCGAAGGCCTGATCTGGCCCGGCCAGACCATCGCGGTCGAGGTCAAGTACCGGCCACTGCAAATGCGCGAGGAGTTCCAGCTGCGCTGGTATCAGTTCTGCGCCTGTGCTGTCGACCGTCTGTTCTGGGTGCCCCAGCGGCTGAGCACGGCGCCCGGCGAGCCGCTGGAGCAGTACGATCCCGAGGACTCGACGAGCTTCGTGCACATCAACGCCCCGGCCCAGCAGCGGCTGCGGGCGGCGCAATCACGCACGGTCAGCCCCGCTGATACGCCCAGCCAGTGGGCGGTGATCTTCCCTGCCCAACGGCTGGGAGAGCTGCTGTTCAAGTCCGGCGATCTTGGCGTGCGCCATCCCGTCGCGCGCCGCGATCCGAATCTGAGCAAGGCCCTGTCGCAGGTGACCACCAGGCCGGACAACGCGACCTTCAGCTTCTATTACAACGCCTGGGTGCTGTGCTATCCCTCGCACTGCGTGCTGATCCGCTCGGACGGATCGTTGGAGAACGTACCCACCAGAGAGCCGGCGCTGTTCGACGATCTGGACAACGCGGGGTCCGCCGTTGTGCAGGTCGAATCCTGGGACGATCAGCTCAAGCGGGCTTTCGAGGTGCGCAAGGGCGACGGCGTGCACACTGTGGGCCAGTTCGTCGAGGTCCCCCGTCAACGGCTGGACGAGCTTTTCAGCTATGCGCGCGAGCGTGGGCTGCTGATTAAATTGCATCCTGTGGGGCTCGAGGGACACTACTTCTTTTTGGAGGGCGAACGTTGAACCGCCTGGCCGACCTGTTCAGCCCGAGCAAGTTCGAGTCGTTCCCGCTGCTGCCCCTGGCCGGAGCAGCGCTGATTGCCGGGCTGGTGCTGTTACTGGCCTTTGGCAGGTACGGCCCGCAGATCGAGTCGGCGCGGCCAATGCTCTACGACAACCACCACCCCGAGTGGTCCGAAATCGCGCCCATGCAAGATTGGCTGCTCGCGCCCACCAAGCTGTACCACCGCGATTTGCAGACCTCGCAGGACGTCAACGGGCGGCCGCGAGGAGAGAACATCGCGCACCTTTCGCAGATGTTCGCCCAGCAACTGGGCGAGGTGAGCCCGTACGATCTGCTGTTGCTGCGCGAGCTGCTCAACGATAAACGCATCGGCAACCGCAACGCCCGGGTGGTCGGCGGCTACTTCCTGCTCGCCGGACTGCTGCTGCTGTTACTCGTGCTCTACAACGGGCTGTTCGGCGATATGCGCCTGGCTCCGCCGGTGCCCGCGGCGCATGCCGCGGATAAGGGCAAGCGTAAAAACCCGAAAAAAAAGTAATTGCGCGACGCACTACTCCATCAGATTGCTGCCGCTGATCGCGCTGTGGGCGCTGGTCTCACTGCTGAGCGCCGAGATCTTCCTGCGCACGGATCACGATAAGTTTTGATGTTATCCAACATTATTCCCCACCCCACTCTCGCCGTTTGGCGGGTCGCAGCAACACAACTATGGTAAAAATCGTAACGCTTTTAAGTTGATCGGTAATGCGACGTGTGATATTCAGGCGCAAAATTGGGCACAATATCAACTGAGGAACGCAGATGCCCGAGGACGAACAGGCGCAGAGCATAAAAACACGAGGTCGCGGCCCGGCATATATTTTGCTGGCCGCGACATTGTCGATCTGCGCTCTGGTCGCCGGATACCTACTCTACCTCAAACCCAATCAGCTCGCCCTGCGCGACTTCGCGCCGCGTTGCGGCCCGGCCCTGGCGGAGCAACTGGCCGTTGATCCCGAACTGCTCGAGCTTCAGGCCGACGAGATCTCCGCCGCACTGCCCCAGGACCGCATCGCGCTGTCGCTGCGGATGCTGTATTTCAACGGCAGGCTACGGCCGGTGTTCTTTGACGGATATCAACCGCTGCCCGCGGCTAATACGCTGCTCAAGAGAATCGAGCGGCTGCGCTTCGATGGCATCGACCCCACGTCCTATGGAGTGGATTACAACCGCGAGCGGATCGCCGCGATCCAAAGCGACGCCCGCGATCTGATCGATCGCTTCAGCCTCGAGATCACGCTGTGGCAGGAGCTGCGACTGTGCCTGGAGCTGGGCAACCTTCGCGACCTGTCGCACGAGCAGCTGGCCGCAAGGCTGCTGGACCGACTGCAGCAAGCTGATGCGGGCAGCGCCTATTCCAAGCCAGTGGAACAGGTCTCAGGGCTGGACCGCGAACTTCGGGCGCTGGAGGGCCGCGCGGCCCGGCTGGACGTGGAGCTGGCCCGCGACCTGGAGCGCATGGCGCTGCAGATGGGCCTGCCGCGCTCGCGCCTGGGCTCGGTCTTGGCTGTGGCGCGCAATGATCTCGACGCTGCGCTGGCTGCACTCGATCCGCGAATGCTCGACTATGCCGGATTGCAACGCGCGATGGAGTTCTATCTTAAACTCGACGCTCGGGACGTGATCGAGCCGATCGAGCCGCGCTCGCGTTTCACCAAGCTTCGGCGCAACAGTCGCGGCCCGCTGGTCGAACAACTGCAACGGCGGCTGGGACTGGAAGAATTCTACCAAGGTCCGGTCAGCGGCTTTTTCGACCTGGCCACGCAAGATGCGGTCAAGAGCTACCAGGAGCACCATCAGCTCACGCCCGACGGTGTGGCGGCGCGATCGACCTTCAAGGCGCTCAACGTGCCGATCGATATGCGCGCGGCGCAGATCGCCCTGGCAACGCAAAAGCTGCGCGAAACGCCATGCCGCTGGAAGCCCTTCTACTTCCGGGTCAACATCCCGCAGTACGAGGTCCACGTGGTGCGCGAGGGCGAGCTGCTCCGCAAGCATCGCATCGTGGTCGGCAACCGCAAGAAGGACAACAACACCCCGGAGTTCGTCGACGAGATCGAGTTCGTCGAGTACAACCCCTTCTGGAACGTGCCCGAACGGATCGTCGAGGAGATCGTGGCCAAGGCCGAACTGGCCGAGGACATCGACGATTACTACAAAGTCCGCGGTTACAAGCTGCGCGAATCAAGCAGCGGACGGCTGTACATCACTCAGAAGCCCGGCGCGGGTAATGCCTTGGGCAAGGTCAAGATCCTCTTTCCCAACCACCACGACGTTTACCTGCACGATACTCCGAGTAAATACCTGTTCAACCGCAGCTATCGCGCCTACTCCCACGGCTGTATGCGCCTGGAAAATGCCCTGGAGATGGCCCAATGGCTGATCGAGCAGGACGGCCACCCCGAGGCGGCCAACACCGAACGGATGTTGCGCTCGGGCAACAACCGGCGGCTGGAGCTGCGCACCAAAATCCCGATCCATATCGAGTACGTCACCGTGGCGCTGCACGATGACGGCCGGGCGATCTTCCTCACCGACATCTACGGCCGCGATCGCCAACGGGTGAAAGAACTACTGGATAAGTAAGCGTTAGGGCTTGGTTTTGCATCTCGTTTCTGAGATAATCACACGATTATATGTTGCCGATGCTGCCCTACGGCAGGTTGGCGGGAGTATACGTTTGCGACGACTGCTACTGATCGCCCTACTAAGCTTGCTACTGCTCGCGCCCGCGGTGTGGGCCGAGGAGGTCGCGTCCGATCAAGGCGAATCCGACGAATCGACCTCCGAGCAGACTGTCGAGCAGGGTGAACAGGCCGAGGACCAGGATCAGAACTCCGCCCAAGCCGCGTCCGACCAGGACTCCCTCGACGAATTATCGATAAATAAAGAGCTGCCCCCGACCGTGGAACAGCCACCTAAAGCGATCGACGTCAGCCAGCGCGTGCCGATGCCCGAGGGCGTATGCATGTCCTGGGGCGCTCCGTCAAACGGCCTGCTGATCAACGGCGTGCAGTTCCCCGACGGCCCGGGCTACTTTGTGCGCCGCTCGCACCACGACTTCTCCACGCCGGAACTGATCTCGGCAGTGCTCTACGCCATTGAGACCGTGCAGGTCACCTACCCCGGGACCCACGACATTTACATCGGCGATTTGAGCGCTCCGGGCGGCGGATCGTTGCGGCCCCACGTCTCCCACGAGAACGGCCGCGACATCGACATCGGCCTCTACTTCAGCGACGGAAGCGCGCGCGGCCATTTCGTCACAATGAACGAGGGGAACCTCGACGTACCCAAAACCTGGACGTTGATCGAGGCGATGATCGAGAACGGCAAAGTCCAGTACATCTTCCTGGACTACTCGCTGCAATCGATCTTCTACGCCTACTGCCGCGACAACCTGAAAAAATCGGCCGCCTTCCTCGAGACGGTCTTTCAATATCCCCGCGGACGCCGCGTACGCCAGGGGATCATCCGTCACTCGCGCGGACACCACAACCACCTGCACGTCCGCTTCTATTGCCCGAATGCCGTGGCTGCGGCCGACGGATTTACGCCGACCCAGACCGATTTCCAGCTGGCACGCCAAGGGCGGATGATCGGCAGCGGCTCCCAGGTCGACTACGAGCCCGGAAGCGCGCGCCCGCGCCAGACCGCGAGCTACTCGCCCTCGCGCAGGGCAGTGGCCAGCTCGAGCGTGTCGCGCAGGGTTAAGCGCGACGGGCCCTCGCTGATTTACGTGGTGGCCGAAGGCGACTCGCTGAGCACGATCTCCTCGCGTTTTCTCGACCCCGCGGTCACCTCGTCCAACATCCGTGCCTGGAACGGGCTGAGTCGCTCCAAGAGGCTCTACCCCGGACAATCGCTGGTGGTCTACACCAGCGAAGTGCCGCCGCTGCCCGAACGCGAACCGAGCATCGAGCAGATGGTCGCCGACAACAGCGAGCTGGTGATGGAACAGGCCGTGCATAATGTCGAGTCCGGCGACTCGCTGTGGACGATCTCGCGCCGTTTCAACTGCCGGATGAGCGACCTGTGCCTCTGGAACAAGATCAAGCCCTCGGACAAGCTGCAAATCGGCCAGGTGCTGATCGTCAAACGCGTAACGCGCAAACTCTACGCCTCGCTCGAGCTGTCCTACGACGCCCAGGTCTACGACGAGTCCGATCCGGTCTCCTCCTTCAGACCGCTGAACCAGCTGCCCTACTGCAACCAACCGTGTAACTAGTCGACTTGAGGCCGGTCGCGCCGCAATTTCGGATCCTGGACATGCTCAGAACCATCGCCGCGCTGACGCTGGCCGTACTGCTGACCGCTGTTCCGGCCGTGGCCGCCGATCCGGTCCCCGCCACCCTGGCCCAGGCCCAACAGGTCCCGCAGATGCAGCCCCAAAGCTTTGTCTCGGACCGCGGTTATCTTTGGCCGCTGCTGACGCCGATTCGCATCTCGGGCAACTTCGGCGAATACCGCATCGGCCACCCTCACGCGGGGCTCGACCTGTCGACCTACGGCGTGATCGGCACGCCGGTGGTGGCTGTGGCCGACGGCTGGGTCTGCCGCGCGCGCACCAGCGCCGTGGGTTACGGCAAGGCGCTGTACATCCGGCTCGAGGACGGCAACACCGTGGTCTACGCCCACCTCGACGGAATGATCGACGAAATCTGGACTCGAATGCGCGCCTATCACCGGCAGATCGGCTCGTACGAGGCCGACCTGTTCCTAAAGCCCGGCGAGATCAAGGTCACGGCGGGCCAGGTGATCGGCTACGCGGGCAACACCGGCACCAGCTCGCCGCATTTGCACTTCGAGCTGCGCGGCCCGGACAACTGCCCGCTCAACCCGTTGACCCACGGCTTCTTCCGCGACGACAGCATCCCGCCCCAGCCGCTGGAAATCTTCATCGATCCACTGAGCCACGACGCCACGGTCAACGGCGGACGCTCCAAGCCGGTGCTGCCGCTGGTCAAACGCGACGGTCACTACAGCTCGGGCAGGCCGATCTCGATCAGCGGCGAGGTTGGATTCGGGCTGCGGGTTATCGACCGCATCGACGGCTCGGACCGCATCCTGGCGCCCTACCAACTGCGCGCCGAGCTCGACGGCAAGACGATTTTCCTCTCGCAGTTCCAGCGCTCCTGCTACGAGCACAAGCAGGTGATCAACTACGCCTACGACCTCGAGCTGTACTTCCGGCACGGCCACGGCTATCACCGGCTGTTCCGCAAGTGGGTCGAGCAAACGGCCTTTGACCTGGATGGCGATGGCGTAATCCGCGATCTGCCCCAGGGCGAGCACACGTTGCGGTTGATCGCCACGGACGTCTCGGACAACAGCACGGTGGTCGAGCTGACCTTGATCGCCAACCGCGCGCCCGAGCTGTTCCGCATCGAGACTGAACAAACGCGCGTGCTGCTGGGAGGCAGCGACCCTGACGGCGAGCCCAACCTGCTCTTGGAGAGCGCCTGGTCCGCCGACCACGGACGCTCGTGGCATGCGGCCACAACGCACGCGCTTGACGCCGGACGTTGGGAGCTCGAGCCGCCCATGGGCCGAGCGCTTGAGGGCCTGCTGATCAAAGCGCGGACCCAGGACGGGCACGGGCTGCATTCCCCATGGCGGCTGTTCTACGCTCGACCCACCATCGAACAGGCTGCCGCACTGCCGCAGATCTCGATCAGCTACCGGCTGCGCGAGCTGTACACCGAGATCGTGATCAACACCGCAGAGCCGCTGCTGCGCGAGCCCACGGTAAAGGTCAGCGGAGGGGGCGAGGACGAGGTGCTGCTGCCCGGCGTCTGGCAGGGCAACGGCCGTTACATGGCGATCCTGGACAACAACAACATCGTCTCGACCCCGCTGTCGATCAGCGCCAGCGGACGCGACCGCCAAGGCCGCGAGGTCCGCGCAAACATTGCAGCGCCGCTGCAGCTCGCGCGCGGGGGTGCCAGGCTTAAATCGAACGACGGCCGGTTCGCCGTGCGCCTCGGCCGGGGCACGCTGGAGCGTCCGTTCTACACCACGCTGGAACAGACGACTGTCCCCGAGCCCAAACAGGGCCTGCAACAGGTGGGAGCGGCCTATTGCATCGAGCGCAAGGGCGTGCCCCTGGGCGGCAAAATCGGGGTGAGCATCAAGCTGCCCGAGGGCCAGACCCCAAACGGCGTGGGAGTCTACTACTACGACTCCGGCCGCTGGTGGCAGATGGGTTTTAACCACGACCCAGCCTCGCGCACCATCAGCGGACGGGCGCCGCAACTGGGCACTTTCGCGCTGATGCGCGACGTGCAACGGCCGTACATCAAGTGGACCGGGCCACGCGCCAACGCCAAATTGCGCAATGCGCGACCGGCTCTGAGCTTCGTGGTCAGCGACGCGGGCTCGGGCATTCCGGCGGGCAACACGGTCCTGACCCTCGATGGCCAACGCGTGGTGGGCGAGAGCAACGGTCCGCGAGGCTGGATCAAATACATCCCGGACCAAAATCTGGAGCCCGGCGAGCACACAATCAAACTTCAAGTTACCGATCGCGCGGGCAACAGCCGCTCCCTGGAGCAAAATTTCAAGATTTTGCAGTAATAATTGGTCGATTTTCGGTCATTTTGTCTCTGCCCCGAAACATCGTACTCAAATCATTAAGTACTTGTTTATATACGTTTTGTTAGCTATTTGTGTAGCATTTCAACACGATGAAGCCCTTTCAGTGTCACATTATCATTACACTTGGGCCCGGGGCGCACTATAAGTCTATAACTATACAATAATGTAATCGCTGCCATTTACCACGTCTATCGAAAACTCCTGGTTTTGGCACGACACTTGTATTGTTTTCACCACGGTTCGTGGCGGCGACATTCACAACATTGATTTGCACCATGAGTCGCCGCCATGGCCCATCGCCGGTAGTCATGCGTAGGAAACAATAATGCAAAGACAACTGATGGCAAGCCTGCCACTCCCGGTACCCAAGGGCGCAAGCCCGGCTTATCAGTTTTCTTGGTTGGTGGTCGCTTCCCTCCTTAACCGACCGGCAAACAGCAAAACCGTCACATCATGCTACAACCTGCTTCATTTTCAGGCTCCCAATGATAGCCCATATCATCCTCTTACCGTGGAGTATTGCCGGGAGGCGACCACCGCCATTACCCCCCATCAGATCGATGCTCAACCGCGCCCCTGGAACCGGGTAGCAACTGATTAGTAAAACCCGGAGAGCGCAATGAGCGAAATCTCGCAGTTAATCCTCGACGTGGGCATGAACATGCTGTCGCATCAGGCCGATAGTATCGAGATCTCGATCCGCGAGACCAACGGGTCCAAACCACGGGTGGAGATCACGGTTATTGACGACGGTCGATTCGAGGCGGACGCGCCCAGGTCGTTTGACTTTGACCAGGATTACTTCGAGCGCTCCCGGGGCTTGCAGCGGTTGCACGCCCTGGCCAAGCAGTGCAACGGCCGTTGCGCCATCACCCACATCAAGACCGGCGGCACCAAAGTCAGCGCCATGCTCAACACCCAGGGCGACGCCCTGCCGCCGATCGGCGACGTGCCGCGGATGATGATGTGCCTGACCGCGGCCAACCCCTACGGCCGGATCCGCCTGGTGCACACCGTGGACCGTCGGCGCTACGAGTACGACACCGCGGGCCTGCGCGCCCGACTTCACAAGATCAGCTTGCACGACCCGCAGGACATCATGCGCATTCGCAGCGAGATGTCCGAGCAGGAACGGACCCTCCGGGCCGGCTAAACTTTAATCGACTGCTAATAATTCAGATCGAGATGCGAGCGGACCTCAATGGTCAGCGGCGTGTCCGGCCCGGCGGACAGTCCGGCGGTCCGCATTGACCAGCGATCCCATTTATTGACGCTGGGCGCGAGCAGCGGTCGACCGTTGACCAACAGCTCGTCGATCGGCCCGGCCAGCGAAAGCCGGGCGTCCACCGACAGCGGTCCGTCGAGCCCGCTGATCACTACGCGCAAACCCTGCGGCAGGCGCTCGATCGCCAGATCGAAGCGCGTGGCGCCGCAGCTCGTCCCCTCGAGCCGCGCGAAGTCCATGCCTGCGGGCAAATGCGGGGCAACAACAATCCGGCCGCGGGGCGCGTCGAGCTCCAGGCCGAACAGATAACGCAGCATGGCCGCGGCGTCGACCCCCGCCTCCCACGAGCGGTAGGCCGCGGTCTGGTCGGTCTGGACCCCCTGGTCGTCGTAGCGGTAGACCAGGCGGCCGAAGTCGTCGACCACGTGGTACTCGCTGACCGTACCCGTGGGATGGAAGAACTCGGAGTAGCCCGCGAACAGCGCCTCGGCCTGCGGATGGTCCAGCTGCGCCAGATTGTCCAGGTAAAAGCCGTAGCTCATGCCGGTACAAATCCCGCGATGGAAACCCATCAGCCCGGCCAGAGCCTGGTAATAGGGATGCAGCGGCGAGTAGACCAGGCCGCGATGCGCGGGCAGCAGCTCGATGATTGACTCGAGGTTGGTATAGGCCCGCGGGTCGTCGCGGTCGAGGTACCCGCACCACAGCGGCTTAAGCGTCACGTCGACGAACGGCTCGTCCAGCGGCTGCAGCGAATCGATCTTCAGCGCCGGAGAGTAGCAGCGCTCGTCGGACAGCCAGTAGAAGCGCTCGGTGCACTGGCGCACATCGTCAGCCAGTCGACGGTATTGCGCGGCGTGTTCGGGCAGGTCCAGCTCGAGCGCGGCGCGCTCCATGAACTGGGCCGCGGCCACGAACAGGAACGAGGAGTTGGCCGAGAGGTGCGTCTCGCGCAGGCCGCTTCCAGCCCAGATCCCCTGGGCAGCGGCCAGGCTGCCGCGAAAGGTCTCGTCGTCGGAAAACGGCAGCAGGCAGCCGTGGCGCAGGTCCTGGTGGATCAGCGCGTGGCGCAGCATGCCGTAGCGTTGGCGCAGCAGTTCCCAGTCGCCGCTGGCCTGGACGTACTCGCGGTAGTGCAGCACCGCGTAGCTCACGCTCTCCGCCGCCTCGCGTCCGCTGCCGGTCGGCAAGCTCTCCCAGTCCGGCTGCGCCTTGGGCAATCCGGCCACGTTGATTGGCAGCGCGTTGGCTGTCCCGCCGTTGTCCAGCGCGGCCAGCCAGTAGTAGTCAAGCATCGCGCGATACTCATCGATGCGCCCCAGCAGCGGATAGAGTAGCGCCGGGCCCATGATGTCGCGCAGCCAGGTGAACGAGTAGCGGCTCATCTCGCAGACCGCGCCGCTACTCGCGGTCTGCACGCGGATCGCCACCAGCAGCGCCTCGAGCAGTTCGTCAAAGCGTTGATCCGAGGTGCGTACTTGCGCGCCAGCGGCCATCCACGAGCGCCAATCGTCGATGGTCGCGGACAGCAGCGCCTCGGGATCGCTCTGGAGCGCTTGCCGCAGCACGGTGCGCGCGTCCGAGCCGTCGGCAAAACTGATGAAGAACGCACAGATGAACTGCTCGCCGGGCTGCAAATCACCCACGCGCACGCGCAGCACGCCGTCGCGCGATCGACAGCGCAACGGGTGGGCGTTGGTGCCGATGGCCAAGTTGCGCCCCGTGCCCTCAATGCGTTCGACGATCAGCTCGTCGGACGAGCTGCCCAACACGCTACGCAACTCGAGTTCCAGATCGTCGACAGCCTGCGGCCCGTTGTTGTGGACCACGCTCAGCCGCACCAAACAGCGCTGGGCAGCGCTGCCCTCGATCATGGCGCCTCGCGGCGCGAAGTCGATGCTGTACAGCGAAAGGCCGTCGCGACTGCGGTCGATGACGTTTACCGCCGTGCCCGCCACGCGCCGGATGCGCTGCCGCTCCCAATGCACGCGGCGCAGTCCGCGACGCAGCTCGAGTACGATGTCCGAAAAAAAGCGCGACTCCAGCTGGTAGTCCGGACCCGCCACATTGTGCAACGTGTCCAGCGGCAGGCTCAGCCCCTCAAGGGCGAAAACCTGGCCATTGCCCACGGCCATGCCGCCGAGCAGCCGCGCGGGGTAGGGATCGTTGCGCAGATACGATTGATCCCAGCTCGAGAACTCGAACAGCTTGGGGCGCTGCTCCAACCACGGCGGCAAGGCCGGATCAGCGGGACGCTCGAGCAGCGGCGCGCGCAGCGTGGCCGGTACCTCGGCACCGTTGAGCATCACGGCCTGGCAGCCGCAGAACAGCAGCGCAATCAGTACAATCAGGACCGTCATTTTTTTCACAGTGCGCGAATTCTAACAGCTCGGGCGTGGGACTTGGGGCGAGAGCAGATGAAAAAAAGGGGACGGCCCGGGCCGTCCCCTTGTGGCTGACGTATCGCTGATCGAAGTTACTGCACGACCTCGTAGTCGTCGTCGCCCTCCGTGATCTTGATCCAGCTGTTGGCCGGGATCTCGCCGAACTCCTCTTCCAATCCCGAGGGCCAGTAGACGGTCAGGATCTGCACCACATCGTCGGTGTTCAGGCCGAAGTGCAGCCGCGCCGAATGCTGGCTACAGGCGTGTCCCTTGCCCGCCTGCACGTAGCGCACCTGGTACTCGATGCTCGGGCTGGAAATCTCGACCCGCGCGCCCACGGCCATGCGGTTGGAGTCGGTGCCGCGCAGGCTGATCTCGAGCCAGTTCAGCTCGTTGCCGATGTCGTTGCGGAACAGGTTGGCGTGCCCGCCGGAACGGCGGTCCATGTTCATCAGGTCCATGTCGCCGTCGTTGTCAAAGTCGGCCCAGGCGTTGTTGTTGGTGTCCAGAATCTCGGTGCCGGTGATGTAGGTCACGTCGGTGAACGTACCGTCCTCTTCCTGGCGGTAGAGCCGGAAGTATTGCAACGTGTAGAGCACGCTGAGCGCGAAATCGAGGCGGCCGTCGTTGTTGTAGTCGACCCAGCTGGGGTCGACCTGCCCCTCGTCGTAGAAGATCCCGGCGGCTTCGGTAACATTCTGGAACAGCCAGTCCTCGTCCGGGCCCATTCCGAACATCATCGAGCCGATGTCCGAGCTGGGCTGGTAGCGCGGGTGGGCGATCTCGGCCTGGTAGGTATCGAAGTAGCCGTCGTTGTTGGCGTCGCCCCAGTCGGTGCCGAAGGTGTTGCCGCCGGTGCCCACGCCCTGGCGGTCGAGCTCGACTTGGGGCGCGACGTCGGTGAAGTGTCCGTTCTTGTTTTCGAGCAGGAAGTTGTCGACGCGGCCGTAGTTGGCGACCGAGATGTCCATGTCGTTGTCCATGTCGAAGTCGACCCAAGTCACGCCGTAGCTCGGACGCGCCTCAAGGACGGCGATGCCGGTCGCGGCGGAGGTCTCATCGAACTTGCCGTTGCCCTTGCCGTTAAAAATGAAGTCGGACCAGCACGCCGGAGAGGGGTACTTGACCAGCCAGTTGCCCACGTAAATGTCGAGGTCGCCGTCGGCGTCGTAGTCGGCGATGGAGGCCGCGGACGTCGAGGCTTCGAGGTCCACGCCGTTGCCCGCGACTTCAGTGAATCCGCCCTCGCCGTCGCCGAGCATGATCAGCGAACGCGCGCCGTTGTCCGGCGGATCGGCGTCCTCATTGGGTACGTTGACCCCGAGGTACACATCGAGGTTGCCGTCGTTGTCAAAATCGGCCAGGCCGCCGAAGCTCGCGTAGTGGCCGTCGAGGTCCGAATCGTCGGTGACGTTCTCGAACGTACCGTCCTGATTGTTGAGCAGCAGATTGGCGGTTTCGTCGATATAGCCCAGACGATGCAGGAGCATGTCGTCCCAGCCATCGTTGTTGACGTCGCCCCAGTTGATGCGCACAGCCGAGAGCTCGGAGAGTCCGGCCTGCTCGCTGACGTTGGTGAACTGGCGCTCGTTGATATCCAGTTCGCAGAAGTAGTCGCCCGTAACCTGGATCATAAACGCCACGTCGCCCAGGCCGATCCAATCGAAGGGGCTGATATCGTGCTGCGCGGCCTCGATGCGGATCAGGCTGTGGGTCGAATCGTTGTCCACGCCGTTGTCCATGCTGATGTAGGGCTGCTCGTTGACGTGCTCGTAACCGACCCAGAAGTGGTTCGAGGGCAGCACCACCAGCTGGCGGTCGCTGATGTCGATCTCGACCCATCCGGCGTCGGTTTCGATATCCTGCTCGATCGGTTCGGTCAGGTCGACGTCGGTGTTCGGACGCGAGCGGCCGTACCCCTCATAGACGTGGACCCGGATCGGCCCCCCCTCGCCGGTGAAGTGCACGCGGAGCTTCTTGATCCACAGCGAGTGCTCGGGAATAAAGTGCACCGCGGCCACGTCGCCCTCGGCCAGGTCGTAATGCAGGCGGCCGTCGTTGCCGAACTCGTTGCCCGAGTCGTAGACCAGCTCGGTCGGCTGCAAGGTATCAAGCCAGTCGCGCTCGCCGCAGATCTCCTGAAACGCCTCGTCGGGCACATCGCCTTGGTTGTCATCGTCATCGTCATCATCGTCGTCGTCGTCGTCATCATCGCCGCTGCAGCTGCAACCGCCGCCGATGGTAAACACAAGGGCCAGGGTCGCCAGCAGCATCGCCATAAATATCCAGCGCTTCATCTTCGATCTCCGTTTACTTGTTTATCCCCGTGACCTTCTTGGGCAAGGTCGACCCGGATTATCCAGGCTAGAGGCTACCTGTGAGCATAAATGCGTGCAAGCCCGGCCACGACCCGTTATTGCTCGGTCGCAGGCGGCTGCTCCCCGTCTTCGTCCGTTGCGTTCTGCTCAGTCTGTTTTTCGGGCTCAGGCTGGATCCCGCGCAGATAGAGGTCGAAAAACGCGCCCATCTTGGGATAGGCCTCGAGCCGGTTCTTGCGTTTGGCCAAGCCGTGCCCCTCGTCGGCGTAGAGCAGATATTCCACCGGCACGTTGCGCGCACGCAACGCGGCCACGATCTGGTCGGCCTCCTGCTGCGGCACGCGCGGATCGTTGGCGCCCTGGATCACCATCAGCGGCGAGCTGATCAGCTCGACTTTGTTGATCGGACTGATGCGCTGCAGCAGCTCCAGGTCGAACTCAAGTGAGCCGTACTCCGCCTCGCGGATCGCCCGTCGCCAGGCGCCGGTGTTTTGCAAAAAGCTCACCAGGTTGGAGATGCCCACAAAGCTCACCCCGGCGGCGCAGGTCTGCGGGAACTGGGCGAGCATGGCCATCACCACGTAGCCGCCGTAGGAGCCGCCGTAGATCCCGATCTTGCTTTGATCAGCCCAGTTGTTCTCGACCAGCCACTTGGCGCCCCAGGCGTAGTCGGCCACCGCGGCCGGCCGCTTATCCTTGTCGTCGGCATGAATGTAGAGCTTGCCGTAGCCCGCGGAGCCCCGCGGATTGGGGGCGAAGATCAGGTAGCCGCGCGAGAGGAAATACTGAAAGGTGATGCCGAAGTCCGGCCGCTCCTGGCCCTCGGGACCGCCGTGGGCATAGATCAACGCCGGGTTGGAGCCGTCGGCCTTGACGCCGGGAGGTACGTAGAGAAACGCCGGGACGCTCTTGCCGTCGGCCGATTGGTATTTAATCAATTCAGGTTCGACGAATCCCGTCGGGTCGATGCCCGCGAAATTCGGCACGCTGACCATCCGCAGGTTGCGCGCCTCGATATCGACCACGAACACGCTGCTGGGCAGGGTCGGCGACGAGAGCGAGAATGCCAGCTTGGTGCCGTCGGGGCTGATCGAGAGGTTGCGGATCACGCCGCGCGGGATCTGCGGCAGCTCCAGCTCGCGCCAGCCCTTGGGGTCCCAAAGCATCAGCATCGAGTAGCCGTCGTCGTTGATCACGTAGGCCAGGCGTTGCGGGTCCTCGGAGAGCACCAGGGCCTCGGTCTCGCGGTTGATCAACCGCTCGAAGCGCAGTTTGCCGTTGCGAAGTTTGATTCGCGCCGGGTTGTTGAAGTTTTGGCTGTAGTTGGAGGTCAACCACAGATGCTTACCCTTGCGGTCGAAACGCGGGTACTCGTAGGTCGCCCAGCCCACGTGCTTGGTGAGCAGCCGCATCTCGCCGTCGCCTAGATCCAGTAGGTACAGATTGTTGTCGTAGTTGCTCTCCCAGGAGCTGACGACCAGCTGTTTGCCGTCGGGAGAGAAGCTCTCGGCGTCGTTGTATCCGTCGCGGGTCAAAACTCGGCGCGCCTCGCGCGTGTTCATGTCCATCACATAGATGTCGAAGTGGGCCTGATCACGCGCATTGGCAGCGTAAGCGATGTAGCGGCCGTCGCGGCTGAAGCAGCCGAAACGGTGGATCACCTCCGGCGCGCTGGTCAACGCCTCGTATTCGCCCGTGGCCGGGTCGAGCAGCAGCAACTGGGTGCGCTCGTTGCCGCCTACGGATGATCCGATCAGCACCCGCTCCCGGGTCGGCAAATACACGGCGAACTCAACCGGCTCGGCAAAGTCGGTGAGCTGCCGCGGGGGCGCGCTCTGGTCAGCCGTCAGGTCGCGCAGGTAGACCTGATACGTGCCGCCGCCGTTGTCCAGATAGACGAGCCGCGAGCCCTCGGGCGAGAGCGATCCGCCCCGGGCATAGCTGATCTGCAGGTAGTTTGCGAACCCGTCGTCCTGGGCCGCACACAGCGTTGGACACGCTATAAGGAACGCGACCAGCACCAGAGTTGTCAGTCTGGATATCGACATCGAAGCACCTCCAAAGCGCGTGGACATGAAACGCACCATCCTATAGATTGGCCGTCGATCCTGTCCACACCGGAAAATTATGAAGGAGATAACGTCATGAGGCTCAGCCTGCTGATCTGCCTGCTATTCGTGCTGCTCACGGCCCTGCCCGCGGCGGCCCAACAGGGACAGGATCCGGGGCCGATTACTCCCACGCCTACTCCTACTCCCACTCCTACTCCTACTCCTACTCCTACTCCCACTCCCACGCCTACTCCCACGCCCACACCGGCACCCGCGGCCTTGCCGACTGCGGCGGCACCCCAGCAAGAAACGTTGTTGGAACGTTCGGTGCAGCTCGTGTTCTGCCTAGGCGTGGAGGATCACGAGGCCGTGAGCCCCTCCGAGGTCTTTGCCGCGGATGTGGGCCGTGTCTACTGCCTCTCGCGCGTGGCCCTCGAGCCGTTCGTCGAGCCCACCAGCGTGACCCACGTCTGGTACTACGAGGATCAGCCGGTCTCGCGCATCGCACTCGAGATCCGCAGCACGCCGTTCCGCACCTACTCGTACAAGACGATCGCACCCTCGCAGACCGGACGTTGGCGCGTCGAGGTGATCGACGCTCAAAACGGCCTGCTGGGCCAGGCCGAATTCACGGTCGAGTAGAGCACGGCGGGCGCAATGCGTCGAAGCCTGCTGCTGCTCTCGGCGCTGCTCGTCCTGGGATGGGCCGCGCCGGCGCGTGCGCAGCTATTCAACTACTTCAACGTGGTGCAGGGGCAGCGGGCCTTCGGTCTGGGCGGAGCCTATTGCGCGCTGTCGGCCGATCCCTCGGGTTGGTACTACAACCCGGCCGGGCCGATCGAGGCCGACTACGACAGCTTCAGCCTCTCGGGACGCGCGCTGGAAAGCAAGCTGGTGGAGATCTCGGACTACTCCGGCGGCGAGCGGTTGCGGCTGGGATCGCTCAACTTCTATCCCACCGGCGGCGCGGCGATCAGACGCCTGGGCCCGGGAGTCATCGGGTTCTCGACCCTGGTGGCGAGCAACGAGAACATCGACGCCGACCTGACCCTGTCCAACGCGAGCTGGCAGGGGGAACCGGCCGAGGTCAACCTCGATCTGCGCCAAGCCCAGCGCACCTACCTGCTGGGGCCGGGCTACTCGATCAGAGTCGCCGAACACGTCTCGCTGGGGCTGTCGCTTTTCTACTTTTACGACCGCAAGGAGGCCAACAGCGCGACCTACGTAGACTACGACGCCGGCGGCTACGACGACCGGGTGTTCCAACTCAAGACCACCAACCACGGCTTGGTCCCGCACCTGGGCGCACAATTCCGGCCCTTTGAATGGTGGCGGATCGGGATCTGCCTGCGCCAGGGCTTGCCGCTCTACCGCTCGGGATTCACCAAGGTCGTGACCCACACCGATCATTTGCAACGAAGCGGCCGCTCCAAAATCGTCAACTCGCTTAAGGCCGAGACCGCCTTTCCGTTCACCGTGGTGCTCGGTACGGCGATGATGCCTCGGCCGTGGATCACGCTGAGCCTCGATCTGAGCTACTTCGCGGCGCAGAACCTGTTGACCCTGGCCACGGGTACTCAGCAGCCGGGAAACGCAGCGCTGCTGCAGGTGATCAACTATAATGCGGGTATGGAGTTCCTAATCCGTGAGCGCTACACCGTAGCCGCGGGCGCCTACACCAACCGCTCCGCGGCGCCGGACCCCTATGAGCTCGCGGACACCGGAATCCTCAAGGTGCACTGGATCGGATTGACTATGCAGGGCGGCTATCGCACCAACCGCACCTACACCAGCTTGGGCCTGCTGCTCAACCTGGGCAACGGCGACACGGTGAATCCCGCGGGGGACAAGGTCGCGGTAAACGGCATCTCGACCAGCATCGTGCTGGGCACGAGCTACTGGTTCGACTGATGCGCAGGTCAACGGCGTGTGCGGTGATCGTGGCTCTGGCGCTGCTGCTGCCCGCGGCGGCCCAAGCGTTCCTCTACTTTCCCCTCTCGTGGCCGATGCGCGACAGCGTCAATCTAGCCACGGATATCTACCTGCCCGGCGGCTACCAACTGGGCGACCGCCTGCCCACGCTGTTGTTGCGCACACCCTACGACAAGCTGCAGATGGTCACTTACGGAGCGCTGGCCGACGAGGGCCGCGCGGTGGTGATTCAGGACGCCCGCGGCCGCGGCGCATCCCAGGGCTTGGACTGCGTGTTTCGCTGCGACGGCTGGGGCGAGCTGCGCGACGGCCTGGACACGGTGCACGCCGTCGAGCTGATGCCCTGGTACAACGGCACGATCGTCGGCCAGGGCTACTCGGGCCTGGCGATTCTGCAATACATGCTCTCCGGCGCGGCCTCGGATCAGCTGGCTGGTCAGGTGATGGCCGCGGCCTCGCCCACGCTTTATCACATCGGCTTTCTCCAGGGCGGCGTGCTGCGCGAGGGCGACATCACCGGCTGGCTTCAGGGCCAGGGCAGCCTGTTCCGCCTGCCCGAGATGCTGGCCCATCCGGCATACGACGAGTACTGGGAGCAGGTCGACCTGGCTACGCGCGAACCGTACCTGGAAAGCCCGGCGTTCCACTTTGGCGGCTGGTACGACTTCTTCTCCGAGGGCGCGATCCGCGGATTCGAGATCTTCAGCCATGCGGGCGCCGAGCAACAGTACCTGGTGATCGGCCCCTGGACCCACGCCACCTTCGGCCTGAACACCATAGGCGAGCTGACCTTCCCGGAAAACGCTCGGCGCTGCTACAAACCGCCGCGCAAGGATCCGCTGGACGACTTCCTCGACCGGGCGTTGGAGGGCACGTTGGACGGGTTCAACTGGCCGGCGGTGAGCTACTACACCATGGGCGATGTGAGCGACCCCGACGCGCCGGGCAACAGCTGGCAGTACGGCGAGAGCTGGCCGCCGCCGGGACAGCACGAGGTCAAGCTCTACCCGACCGTTGACGCCGCGCTGTCGATCGATCCGCCTGCGGAGGGCACCCTGAGCTACCTGTTCGACCCGGACGATCCGCTGCCCACCCGCTGCGGCCGCTCAATGAGCGCACTGTCCGGGCCCTGCGACCTGACAAGCTACCTTGAGCGCGACGACGTGCTGTACTTCCAGAGCGAGCCGCTGCCCCAGCCGGTGGAGGTCACGGGCAAAGTACTGCTCAACGTGGAGCTGATCAGCGACCGTGCGGACACCGACGTCACCGCCTACCTGGTCGACCTCTATCCCGACGGCCGAATGATCCTGATCGTCAACGGCATCCTGCGCGCGCGCTTCCGCCAGGGATTCGAACAACAGCTCGCGCTGGTTCCCGGCGAGGCGGCGCAGCTTACAATCGACCTGTGGTCGACCAGCCACGCGTTCAACACCGGCCATCGCATCGGCGTGCTGATCTCCAGCTCCGAATCGCCGTTCTTCGCTATCAATCCAGGCCTCACGCCGGGCGAAATCGGATTGCCGCTGGATCAGACCAACACGATCGTCTTCGGCGATCAGACCACCCTACGCCTGCCGGTGATCGGCGAATTCCCCTGGGAGCCGGCGGGCGACGACGATTACGATAATGATGACGACGACACTGCGGGCGACGATGATGATGACGCGGACGGGCAACCCCCGGACGAGCATGACCGAAACCAAAGCTGCTGTGGAGGCTCCGTTTAAGCCATGAAGATCGAGCTTTACCGTCACTGTTTGGGACACGACGAGATCGAGCAAGCGATGGATGCGCTGCAGCGGCCACTGCTGTGCAGCAGCGATCGCGTGACGCGGCTGGAAAGCGGACTGGCTCAGGTGCTCGGCGTGCGCCACTGTGTGGCCGTCAACAACAATACGAATGCGATAACGCTCGCGCTACACGCACTGGACGTGGGCCGCGACCACGAGGTGATCCTCTCGCCGCTGAGCCCGCTGGAAACCGTGAGCGCGATCATGCACGCCGGCGCCAAACCCGCGTTCGTGGATGTTGAGCCCGATACCGGCAACATCAACGCCGAACGGATCGAAGCCTCGATCACGCCGCAGACCAAGGCGATCGTGCCGATGCACCTCTATGGTCAGATGGCCGACATGGCCATGCTGCGCGAGATCGCCGACCGTTCGCACCTACTGCTTATCGAAGACGCCTCGCATTGCCTGGAGGGCCGCCGCGAGGGGGTCCGTCCCGGCCAGCTTTCCGACGCGGCCTGCCTGGGGTTCCACTCCACTGCCAACATCAGCGCGGGCCAAGGCGCCGCGATCGTGCTAAATGATTCGGACCTGGCCCAGCGCCTCAGGCGGCTGCGCAATCTCAGCGTCAGCGAAACGCAGGCCGATCGATGCGACTGTCTGCACATGCCCTGCGACATCGACGCCTTGGGATTCGACAGCGAGATGGACGACCTGCGCGCGGCGCTGCTGTTGCCGCAACTGCGGCGCATTGAGGAGTTATGGTCGCGGCGCGACGAAATCTGCAAGCGCTACGAAAAGGCGTTCGACCGGATCGAGAACGTCTACTTTCCGCGAGTTCGGCCCGGCTCGAAAAGCGCGCGCAACCTGTTCACGATCTGGGTCGAAGCCTCGCGCCGTCACGAGATCATCCAGCAACTGGGCGAACGCGGCGTGGGCACGGGCGTGTTCTTCCGACCGCTGCATCTGCACACCTACCTGCGCCAAGAGCTGGGGTATCAGCCCAGTGACTTCCTGGTCGCCGAGTCGATCGGCGCGCGCTCCATCGCCTTGCCGCTCTATCCCGACCTGACCCAGCCCCAGGTCGAGTACGTCATCGAACAGGTCCGGGCGGTGGTGTAGCGGGGGAATATTGTTTGTTTAAACAATATTAGTAAGCGCTCGCGGGGCATTGGAACGAAATTTATTAATGTCGGAGTGCATGCCGCCTTTGACAGTATCCGCGACCCTCAACAGTCAGCATGTCAGCCGAACAAGGTTCTCCACGCACGTTTTCTTCGACATACGCGTGGAAAAGCACGCAGCCCACCTCAAAATAAATTTCGAACACCCCGCGAGGCAGCTATGAGCTGCAGCAAGGCACGCGAGCGACCATAATCATTGTCCAACGATGCTCTCCGCGACGCGGGATTGGTCGTTGTTAAAAACCAACCTTTATGCGCGAGTTTTGCTGGCACCTCAAAGGTGCCCCCGGCGAGCCTACACATAAAGATCGATTTCTCGATCTTTTCCACTAGCCTAGTAGTCCACGGCGAAACAGTAACCAACCGGCGTTGACTGGCGCGACCCCTTTCCCTATGCTTTGGCAAATCTGGGCCGGACAGGTCCGGCGCTCCATTGCAAACCCGGATTATTGGTAAGCATGACGGCCCGCGTCAGCGGGCGGCGGGAGAACTGCAGGGTGCCCAAACGAACCGACATCAAGCGCATCATGATCATTGGGTCCGGGCCGATCGTAATCGGCCAAGCCTGCGAGTTCGACTACTCGGGCACCCAGGCCTGCAAGGCGCTGCGCGCCGAGGGCTACGAAGTAGTGCTGCTCAACTCCAATCCGGCGACGATCATGACCGACCCGGAGATCGCCGACCGCACCTACATCGAGCCGATCACCGCCGAGGTGGTCGAACGAATCATCGCCCGCGACCGCCCCGACGCGCTGCTGCCGACCATGGGCGGCCAGACCGGGCTGAACACCGCGGTCGAGGTCGCTGAAAGCGGCTTGCTCGAGCGCTACGGCGTGGAGCTGATTGGCGCCAAGCTCGAGTCGATCAAGATGGCCGAGGACCGCGAGCTGTTCAAGCAGGCGATGGAGCGCATCGGCCTGGACCTGCCGATCTCGGCCACCATTACCACGCTTAGGCAGGCCCAGGAGTTCGTGCAGCAGATCGGCTACCCGGCGATCATCCGCCCCAGTTTCACCCTGGGCGGCACCGGCGGCAACGTGGCCTACAACCCCCAGGAATACGAGGAATACGTCAAGTGGGGGCTGTCGATGAGCCCCTACGGCCAGGTGCTGATCGAGCAATCGCTGCTGGGCTGGAAAGAGTACGAACTGGAGGTGATGCGCGATCTGGCCGACAACGTGGTAATCATCTGCTCGATCGAGAACCTCGATCCGATGGGCGTACACACCGGCGATTCGATCACCGTGGCCCCGGCCCAGACCCTGACCGACAAGGAATACCAGTTGATGCGCGACGCGTCGCTGGCGATCATCCGCGAAATCGGCGTGGAGACCGGCGGCAGCAACATCCAGTTCGCGGTCAATCCGCGCAGCGGGCGGATGGTGGTGATCGAGATGAACCCGCGCGTCAGCCGCTCGTCGGCCCTGGCCTCCAAAGCCACCGGGTTCCCCATCGCCAAGATCGCGGCCAAGCTCGCCGTGGGCCTGACACTGCCCGAGATCCCCAACGACATTACGCGCACCACGCCCGCGAGCTTCGAGCCGACCATCGACTACTGCGTGGTCAAAATCCCGCGCTTTGACTTCGAGAAGTTCCCGGCCGCTGACAAGACGCTGACCACCCAGATGAAGTCCGTGGGCGAGGCGATGAGCATCGGCCGCACGTTCAAGGAGGCTCTGGGCAAGGCGATCCGCAGCCTTGAGAACGGCCGCTTCAGCCTCGAACAGCCCAACGCCTTTGTGCAGGACGGACGGCTGATCGACCCCGAGGGTCTCAAGCAGAAGCTGCGCAAACCGTGCTGGAACCGGCTGTGGTACATCTGCGAGGCGCTGCGCATGGGCATCTCGCCCCAACAGATCTACGAAATCAGCGGCGTGGACCCTTGGTTTTTGCACAGCATCGAGCCGCTCCTCGCCATGGAACGCGAGCTGGCCGCGGCGATCAGCGACGGCGGGCTCGAGGCGCTGGCCGACGAGCGTTTGCGCGAGGCCAAGCGGTTGGGCTTTTCCGACCACTACCTGGCGCAGATCAGCGGCAAGACCCAGGTCGAAGTACGCGAGCATCGATTGAGCCGCGGCATACACGCCACGTTTAAGATGGTCGACACCTGCGGCGCGGAGTTCGAGGCGCACACGCCCTACTTTTACTCGTGCTACGAGTCCGAGTGCGAGGCGCGGCCGAGCAAGGCGCGCAAGGTGATGATCCTCGGCGGCGGCCCCAACCGCATCGGCCAGGGGATCGAGTTCGACTACTGCTGCGTGCACGCGGCGTGCGCGCTCAAGGAACTGGGGTTCGAGACGATCATGGTCAACTGCAACCCCGAGACCGTGTCCACCGACTACGACACCTCGGACCGGCTGTACTTCGAGCCGCTGACCTTTGAAGACGTGATGAACATCGTGGACGTCGAGAAGCCCGAGGGCGTGATCGTCCAGTTCGGCGGCCAAACCCCGCTCAAGCTCGCGGTGCCGCTGGAGCGCGCAGGAGTTAAAATCCTCGGCACCTCGCCCGACGCCATTGACCGCGCCGAGGACCGCGAACGCTTCCAGCATCTGCTGTACGAGTTGGGGCTGACCCAGCCCGACAACGGCATCGCCACCAACGAGCAGCAGGCGCTGGACGCGGCCGAGCGCATTGGCTACCCGGTGGTGGTGCGCCCCAGCTATGTGCTCGGCGGCCGCGCGATGGAGATTGTCTACGACGCGGAGAGCCTGCGGCGCTACATGCGCCACGCGGTCCAGGCCAGCCCCGAGCATCCGGTGCTGATCGACAAGTTCCTGGACAACGCCATCGAGATCGACGTCGACGCGGTCTGCGACGGCACGCGCGTGACCATCGGCGGGATCATGGAGCAGATCGAGCAGGCCGGAGTGCACTCGGGCGACAGTTCGTGCTCGCTGCCCGCGGTGAGCCTGGCGCCGGAGCTACTCGACGGGATCCGCAGCCAGACCGCTGCCCTGGCCCTGGAGCTGGGGGTAATCGGGCTGCTCAACATCCAGATGGCGGTGATGGACGGCCAAATCTACATCCTCGAGGTCAACCCGCGCGCCAGTCGCACGGTGCCGTTCGTCAGCAAGTCGATCGGCAAGCCGCTGGCCAAGATCGCCACCAAGGTGATGGCCGGTATGACCCTCGAACAGATCGGCTTCACCCAAGAGGTGCGCACCCCGCACATCACGGTCAAAGAGGCGGTCTACCCGTTCATCAAGTTCCCGGGCGTCGATACGATCCTCGGACCCGAGATGAAATCGACCGGCGAGGTAATGGGCATCGCCCGCGATTTCGGCCAGGCGTTCGCCAAAAGCCAGGTCTCGGCCGACAACAAGCTGCCGCGCTCGGGCAAGGTGTTCATCAGCGTACGCGACCGCGACAAGCCGGCGATGGTCGACGTGGCGCGCAGACTGATCGCCCTGGGCTTCGAGATCCTCTCGACCCGCGGCACGGCCGCAGCGCTGGACGCGGCCGGAGTCATGGTCATGCCGGTGTTCAAGGTGCAGGAGGGTCGGCCGCACATCGCCGACATGATGGTCAACGGCGAGGTGCAGCTGGTAATCAACACCGTAACCGGCTCGCGCCCCCTGGCCGACAGCTACACCATCCGCCGCACGGCCCTGGAGCATCGCATACCCTACTTCACCACCGCTCCCGAGGCCCGCGCCGCATTGGCCGCCATCGAATCCAACGCGGCCGGCGAGTGGGAGATCCGCTCGCTGCAGGAGTATTATGAGGCGCTCTGATCCCGTTTGCCTTCCACTGGCGGCTCGCCGATAATCCAAGATAGCGATATTTGATGCATACGGGTGTTCAATGACTGCTAAAGATGCGTTGCGCAGCCTGCCCCAGGTGGGAGCGCTGCTCGAACTCGAGCCGGTCAAGGGCCTGATCGAGAAACACGGCCGGACCCACGTGGGGGCCGCGGCACGCTCAGCCGTGGAGCGTGTACGGCAGGCTATCATCCAGGGCGCAGGGCCGCCCCAGTCCGCGAGCTGGCCCCAGCTGGTGTCCGGCGAGCTGCAACGTAGATTGCGGCCGCGCCTCGAGCCGGTGCTCAACGCCACGGGAATCGTGCTTCACACCAACCTGGGCCGCAGCCGTTTGGCCGCCGAGGCGGCCCGGGCTGCGCAGCGTTGCGCAGTGAGCTACTCGACCCTGGAGTACGACCTGGAGCGCGGCGAGCGCGGTTCGCGCCACGATCTGGTGCGCGAGCTGCTGATCGAGGCCACGGGTGCGCAGGACGCGTTCGCCGTGAACAACAACGCCGGCGCGGTGCTTTTGGCCCTGGCTGCGTTGGCCGGCGACAAACAGGTGATCGTCAGCCGCGGGCAGCTGGTCGAGATCGGCGGATCGTTCCGCATTCCAGAAGTGATGGCCGCCTCTGGCGCCCAGATGGTCGAGGTCGGTTCGACCAACAAGACCCACCTGAGCGACTACCGACAGGCCATCGGCCCGGACACTGCGCTGCTGCTGCGCGCGCACACCAGCAACTACCGCATCGTCGGCTTTACCCAAGAGGTCTCGCGCGGCGAACTGACAGCGCTTGGCCGCGAACACGGCCTGCCGCTGGTCGAGGACCTGGGCTCGGGCTGCCTGATCGACCTCGCGCAGTGGGGATTGGGCGACGAGCCCACCGCGCGCCAAGTGCTCGACGAGGGCGTGGACCTGGTCACGTTCTCGGGCGACAAGCTGCTCGGCGGACCGCAGGCCGGGATCCTGGCGGGCAAGTCCGAACTGATCGCGCGCTGCAAGCGCCATCCGCTGGCGCGCGCTCTGCGCCTGGACAAGATGACCCTGGCCGCTCTGGAGGCGACCCTGCGGCTCTCGCTCGACCCGCAAACCGCGATACGCGAGGTGCCGACCCTGGCTGCCCTGACCATCGATCCAACGCAGTTGCAACAGCGCGCCGCACGGTTGGTCGAGCTACTGGCGTCGCTGCCGCAGGGCGCGGCCAAGCTCGAGATCGTCGACGAGACCAGTCGCGCCGGGGGCGGCGCGCTGCCGTTGATCGAACTGCCGACCCGCGCTGTGGCGATCGAGCCGCTCGCGGTTTCGGTGGACGAGCTGGCCGCAAGGCTGCGCCGTGGCGATCCACCGTTGATCGCGCGCATCAGCCGCGAACGGCTGCTGCTCGATCCGCGCACCCTAGAGCCGCACGAGCTCGAGCCCGCGGCGCTGGCGCTGATTGCGGCGCTCAGATTTGAGGCTTAGATGGAACCATCGGACAGGGACCAGGCGGGCAGGGACTAGGCGGACAGGCGCTGCGACCATTGCGGGGCCGAGCTGCCGCCGTCGCGTTTGTTCTATCATGTGCGTGTAGAGTTGGTCTCCGGGTTCGACGGCATGCTGCCCGAGACCGACCCTGAGGCCGATCTCGTGGCTGCGGTCCGCAGGCTGGCCGACGATCCGCGCACCGCGCACGAGCTCGAGAACGAGGTCTGCCAGCGCATCGAGATGCTGCTGTGCCTGCGCTGCCGACTCGAGCTGGCCGATCGATTGATGCTTTACGGCTCCGGCGGAGAATCGCATCGCCCGCCGGGCAGTCTGACGCAATAACGCTGGAGCGCGATGCCGATTTACGACTTCGAATGCACGTCCTGCGGAAATTGTTTCGAGACGCTGCTGCGCGCCTCGGACCCGGCTCCGACTTGCGAGCACTGCAAGGCTCCGGCACGACGGCTGCCCAGCCTGTGCAGCCATCACAGCGCAACTGCGGGCGGCGCAACCACGGGCGGCTCCGGATCGAGCTGCTCGGGGTGCACGTCCAACAACTGCTCAAATTGTAGGTAGGAAGATGACGCCACAACAAGGCAGAAAGCTGGCGGCGCTGATCGTGGTCGCCGGCATATTCCTGGCGCTGATGCTCTACTTCGCAACTCCCAGCGAGGAGCAGCGCGTCAAGCGCGTGCTCGAACACGCGGCGGACGCTGTGCAGGACGAGGACTTCGACCGGCTGACCGAGTTGTTCAGCGACGACTTCACCGACGACACCGGCATCTCGCGCGAGAATTGGGAGAGGGTCGTGCGCACCGGGCTCAAGGTCTACAGCGACATCGAGATCGACGTCTCGGCGGTGCGCATCGAGATCGACGGCGACCAGGCGAGGATCACCTTTAACGCCACGGCCCAAGGAACCTACGTGCCCAGCCTGTTGCGCGGCGGCATGCCGCAGGTCGACGCCGGACGCACGGCGAACGTCGGATTGCTGCTCGAACGACGCGACGATCAGTGGATCGTGGTGCGAGCCCAACATTTGCCGCTGGACTTCATCCCCCAGGAAGCGTTGGAGTTTCTCAGATGACGCAGCGTTTCCGCGGACTGGCATTGGCATTGGGCGGCGGCGCCGCCAGGGGGCTGGCGCACCTGGGCGTGCTGCGTATCCTCCAAGAGGAGGGGATCAAAGTCGACATGATTGTCGGCACCAGCGCCGGGAGCGTTGTCGGCGCGGCGTTTAGCCTGACCCCGCAGGTGGATAAAGTGCTGCAAAAGTTCCGCAGCTTCTTCGCCTCGAGCGAATTCCGTAACGCGCGAATTCACAACATGCGGCGCGGCGGCGAGCTGGACGATGAAGACGGGTTCTGGGATTCGATCGGCTTCTACCTCAAACGCGGCCTGGCCTACACCCGCTCGGTGACCGACCGCTCGATCCTCAGCTGGGAGGATCTCTCGGCCTATTTGGCGGGGATCATCGATCCGCAGGCGACGTTCGAGGATTGCCGGATACCGTTTTGCGCCGTGGCCACCGACCTGCGCAACGGGTCCGAGGCGCTGCTTGAGCAGGGTTCGGTGTTCTACTCAGTGGCCGCCAGCTCTTCGATTCCCGGCTTTTTTCCGCCGGTAACCCTCGATGGGCGCGAGCTGATCGACGGCGGCACGACCTCGATGGTCCCGGTGAGTGCGGCCCGGCGGCTGGGGGCCAGCAGAGTGATCGCGGTCGACGTCTCGGCCGATCTTTCGACTGTCGCGCCGACCAAACGTTCGCTGGAGGTGATCTATCGCGCCAACGAGATCGCCAAGTACGCCCTGCGCAACCAGGAGCTGGACAGGGCCGACCTGGTGCTCAGACCCGAGGTGGGAGGCATCCACTGGGCCGACTTCGGCCGGATCGAGGACTACATCGAGGCCGGCGAACGCGAGGCGCTGCTACACCTTGCGCAGGTACGCAAGCTGCGCCGACGCAGTCGGCTGCTACTGCCGTTCAAAGGTCGAATCCGCGGACGCGGCGTCCCCCCCACCCCTGTTTGACATGCCCGAGAGCATCCGATAGCTTCGATGATCCGAGGACTGGATTACGTGAACAAGCTCGTTTTCGCATTGATTATTACGCTACTGGCACTGACGGCGGGCTGCGAGCCCGCGCCGCCGCCGGTGGTCCAGCCGCTGATGCCGCCCGCGCCGGGTCTGGACGACCTGGAGGCGCGGATCATCGACGTCGCCGGATTCGTCGCGCCCTCCGTGGTGCTGGTGCGCACGCGCCACATTCAGCAGGTCGCGATCGAGCAGCCCGGATCCGTGGCCTTGCAGACCGGCAGCGCTTCGGCGTTGCGCCTGGGCTCGGGCATGGCGATCGACCCCCAGGGGCTGATCCTGACCACCGCGCATCAGGTCGAGGGCAACCTGGCGACGTTTGTCGAGCTGCCCGACGGCCGCGAGCTGCCCGCCGAGCTTGTGGGCATCGACGAGCTTTGCGATTTGGCGCTGCTAAAGGTCGACGCGGGAGAGGAACTGCCCGTTCCCGATTTGGCCGGAAGCGTGACGCCCCAGCCGGGACGCTGGGTGGTGGGCGTGGGCGGGATACTCTCCGGCGGACGCAGCATGGCTCACGGCGTGGTGCTCGCCTCGGGCCGGTTGCCCGAGGGGTACGATGGTTACGAAACCTTTATCCAGACCAACATCGCGGTGATCGACGAGCTGGCCGGCGGGCCGCTGCTGACCCTCGACGGCCGCGTGATCGGGCTGCTGACCAGATTGGGTACGCGCCAGGGTGTGGGCTACGCCGTGCCGCTGGATACGTGTAGGTGGGTCGCGGCTCAGCTCGCCTCCGGCGGTAAAGTCCGCCGTTCGTTCCTTGGGCTCTCCGGCTCAAGCCTTACTCCGGGCCAGGCGCGGGCGCGAGGCAAGCAGCGCGGCGGCGCGGTAATGGTAACCGAGGCGCGGCCGGGAACACCGGCGGCTAAAGCGGGAATTATTCCCGGCGACATGCTGACCGCGGTGAACTCCGAGCCGATCGACGACTTCCATTCGCTGCAGCGGCTGATCTCGCGCATCCCGCCCTACTCCGAGGTGCAGATCGAGCTGGTGCGCCACGGTCAGCCCAACGAGCTTAATGCTCGTCTGCTGCCCGCGCCGGACGACTACCGGCTCTACGAATCGCAGTGGCCGCAGGGCACCGAGGCCTTGATCGGGATCAGCGTAGTGGCAATGCCCGAGGGACTGGACCAAAGCGGCGGCGTGATGGTCGTAAAGATCGATCCGGCCACCGTGCAGCAGGCCGTGGACCTGCAGGTGGGCGACGTGATCGAAAAGGCCGATGGCTTTCCGATCAACCGGCCCGAGCAGCTGGCCACGCTGTTGTGGAGCCGCGCGCCGGGCACCAGCGTGCTGTTTGAGAGCGTGCGCGACGGCGAGCGGCGGATGGTCGCGGTGGAGGTCAAATGACCATCGACAATCCTTCCAAGGCGCGCGAGCTGGCGCGGGGCATCGTCTCGGACATCCTGCTCTACAACGGTCCCAGGGTGCGCAGCGGCATCCGCCGCGACAATCTGTTCGAGGCGCTGGCCGACGAGATCGCCCAGGGTCGCAAGTTCTACGCCTCGCAGACGGCGCGTTCGATCAACGACTCGCACAACTTCTTTAACGACGCCCTGGTCGACCTGCTACTGGCGGCCAACGGCGACATCCCATCGGACATCTGGTGAAAACAACACGCATCACACTTTGGCGCATTCTGCTCGCTATCGCCCTAACCGCGCTGCTGCTGGCAGCCTGCGCGGATAGCGGCGACGACGATGATGATGATGACGACGACCAGGACGACGACATCGACGACGACGATGACGACGACTACAGTGCGCCGCAGATCTCGGAGTTGATCACCTACCCCGAGCAGGTGCCACAGGGCGGCGCGCTGAACTTCGTGATCCATTTCGTTGATCCCGATGCCGACCTGATCGGCGGATCGATTCACGCGGCAGTGGATACGGTGGAGCGCGAGCCGGTGACGATCATCCACGAGGAGCGCGGCGAGGGCGAGCTGATGTCCAATGTGCTGCCGGCCGAGGACGCGCAACCTGGTGAGCATCTACTAGCCGTCTGGATCGTCGACGCCGCGGGTAACCAAAGCAACGTACTCGAGGCGACGTTCGAGGTGGCCCCGGCCAACCGCACACCCTCGATCAGCAACCTGCGCTTCGATCCCAACCCGGTGTGCAATCTGGTGGGCAGCACCAGCACGATGCTGGTCGATTTCGCCGATCTCGACGGCAATCTCGGCGGTGGGATGATTCTGGTCATCATCGATGAAGGAAGCATTAATCCGTTCATCATCTCCCCGGATCTGGAACAGACCGAGGGAACTCTGGAGCTTGAGGTAACCCTGACCGAAACCGCGCCCGCGGAGTCGTCGTCACAGTTCAGCGTACAGGTCGCCGACGCCCTGGGAGCGGTGAGCAACCAACTCGAGGCCGAACTGCTGATGCGCGCTACGGCCTGCGAATAGGATTCTGAAAATGGCAAAGAGCAAACAAAAAGCCGACGAACTGCTGAAGAAGTACACCCACGAAACCGCCAGCGCCTGGGATCTGCTGGGCCGCGCCGGAATCGACAAGGCCCATAGCCTTGCCAAGGATTACGTCTCGTTCCTCGACGCGTCCAAGACCGAGCGGCTGGCCGCGCGCCGGGTGGCCGAGATTTTGGATCAGGCCGGATTTACGCGTCTGGACAAATCCTCCGGGAGCGGCAAGGTCTATCAGGTCTACCGCGACAAGTGCGTGCTCGCCGCGCGGATCGATGGCAAGAGCCTGGATCGAATGCTGATGGTCGGCGCGCACATCGACTCGCCGCGCCTCGATCTCAAGGGCAATCCGCTGTACGAGGAGTCGAACCTCGGTCTGTTCAAGACCCACTACTACGGCGGAATTAAAAAGTACCAATGGATGGCGCGACCGCTGGCGCTGCAAGGCGTGGTGCTGCTGGCCAACGGCGATGCGGTCGAGGTCAGCATCGGCGACGAGCCGGGCGAACCAGTGCTGTGCGTCAGTGATCTGCTGCCGCACCTGAGCCAGGACCAGAACCGCCAGCGCGTACCCGAGGCGTTCCCCGCTGAGAAACTCAACCTGATCGTAGGCCACGCGCCCTACCCCGATTGCACGGGCAAAGACCGCATCAAGCTCGCGGTGCTCGCGCTGCTCAACGAGCGCTACGGCATGGTCGAGGAGGACCTGATCAGCGCCGAGCTCGAGGCCGTGCCCGCGGGCAAGGCCGTGGACGTTGGATTCGACGGCGAGCTGATCGGCGGCTATGGGCACGACGACCGCTGCTGCGCCTACACCGGTCTGCGCGCACTGATCGACGCCAAGCGCTCGGGCCGCAACATCGCCACGCTGCTGTTCGACAAGGAGGAGATCGGTTCCGAGGGCAACACCGGTGCCCAGGGTCGTTTCTGGCTCGAGTTCCTCGGCGAGCTGCTGCGGATCAAGGGCGGGGACGATTCCGAGCGCGGACTGCGCCGACTGCTGGCGGCCTCCGAGGTGCTCTCGGCCGATGTGACGGCAGCCCTCGATCCGGGTTGGCCCGAAGTCCACGATAAGCGCAACGCCGCGCTGATCGGCAACGGCGTGGTGCTGACCAAGTACACCGGCTCGCGCGGCAAGTCCGGCGCGTCGGACGCCTCGGCCGAGTTCCTGGGCAAGGTGCGGCGGATCCTCAATACCGGCAAAGTCCCCTGGCAGGCGGCGGGCATGGGACGCGTCGACCTCGGGGGCGGCGGCACGATCGCCAAGTTCGTGGCGCTGCACGGCCCGGAGGTGCTCGACTGCGGCCCGGCGCTGCTCTCGATGCACAGCCCGTTCGAGCTGGTGAGCAAGGCCGACCTCTACGCCACCTACCAGGCGTACCGCACGTTCTTCGAGCGGGGCTGAGCGCCGATGACCGACAACTGGCTCTCCGAACGATTCCACCGCATGCGGCGTCTGCCACCCTACGTCTTCTCCGAGGTAGTGCAGCAGATGATGGCCGCACGCCGCGCCGGCGACGACATCATCAACCTCGGAATGGGCAACCCCGACGGCTCCACGCCGCCGCACATTGTCGAGCGGCTGGTCGAGGCCGTGCGTGAAACCAAGAACCACCGCTACTCGATGAGCAAGGGGATCCCCGGCCTGCGCAACCAAATCGCGGAGCACTACTCCGAGCGCTACGACGTAGATATCGACCCCGAGCACGAGGCGATCGTCACCATTGGCTCCAAGGAAGGGCTGGCGCACCTGGTGCTGGCCTGCATCGGACCCGAGGACGTAGTGTTCGTGCCCAACCCAACCTACCCGATCCACATCTACTCGGTGGGCATCGCCGGCGGCAACATCCGCTCGGTGCCGATCGGCCCGGACCGCGACTTCTTCGCCGACCTGCTCGAGGCCGGCCGCACTACCTGGCCCAAGCCCAAGGCGCTGATCTTCAGCTTCCCGCACAACCCGACCGCGGCGATGGTCGACCTCGAGTTCTTCGAACGGCTGGTCGATTGGGCGCGGCGCAACCAGGTGATGCTGATCCACGATTTCGCCTACGCTGATCTGATGTTCGAGGGCCGGGCTCCGAGCCTGATGCAGGTGCCCGGGGCCAAGGACGTGGGCGTGGAGTTCTACTCGCTGTCCAAGAGTTACAACATGCCCGGCTGGCGCGTGGGCTTCGCCGTGGGCAACAAGCAGATGATCGCGGCCCTGGGCCGCATGAAGAGCTACCTGGATTACGGAGTATTTCAGCCGATCCAGATCGCGGCAGTGATCGCGTTGCGCTCCGACCCCGAGGTGACGCGCGGGATCGTCGAGACCTATCGCTCGCGGCGCGACGCGCTGTGCGACGGGCTGGTGCGCGCCGGTTGGCCGGTGGATAAGCCGCGCGGCACGATGTTCGTCTGGGCTCAGATTCCCGAGCAGTACCGCGACGAGGGTTCGCTGGCCTTTTGCAAACGGCTGGTGGCCGAGGCCAAAGTGGCGGCCAGCCCGGGCATCGGCTTCGGCGAGTTCGGCGAGGGCTACGTGCGCTTCGCCCTGGTCGAAAACGAACCACGAATCAAACAGGCTGTGCGCGGCATTCGCAAAATGCTCGGCGCGGAAGTTGAATAGACCTTGTCCCCAGCCGCGACGCGGCTACAATGTGTGCACAATACAAATGTTTCCAGGCTCGATAAGGAGTGACCATGGACATCTATCTTGATACCGCCGATCTGGAGCAGCTACGGGCAGGCGCGAGCTACGGCGTGATCGACGGCGTGACCACCAACCCCTCGCTGGTGGCCAAGACCGGCATGCCCTTTGCCGAAATCGTACCCAAAATTTTAGAGATCGTCGACGGCCCGATCAGCTTCGAGGTGCTCTCCACCGACTGCGATGGCATCGTGGCCGAAGGACGCAAGCTCGCCGCGGTCCACGAGAACGTCGTGGTCAAGGTGCCGATCATCCGCGAGGGGATCAAGGCGATCAAGCAGCTGGCATCCGAAGGGATCAAGGTCAACGCTACGCTGTGCTTCCAGCCGCTGCAGGCGCTGCTGGTGGCCAAAGCCGGCGCCGCTTACGTCAGCCCGTTCATCGGCCGACTGGACGACATCTCCACCGACGGGATGGAGCTGATCGAGCAAATCGTGCAGATGTACGCGAACTACGACATGGCAACGCAGGTGATCGTGGCCTCGGTGCGCCACCCGCTGCACATACAGCAGGCCGCGCTGATCGGCGCAGACATCTGCACCGTGCCCTATTCGGTGTTCGACAAGATGTTCAATCACCCGCTGACCGACCTCGGCCTCGAGCGCTTCCTGGCCGACGCCGAGAAGATCCCCAAGTAATCGATCATCCGAGACCGCAATAAAAAAGCCCCCGCCGATCGGCGGGGGCTTTTATTTTACAGCATGAATAAGTCCGGGCTAGATCACGGCCTTGCGGGTCTGGCGTTTGGTCTTCTTGATCTTCTTGCGCAAAATGTTGAGCTGCTTGCGGTCGGCCTCGGGGCGGATCTTTTCCTTCTCCTCGCGTAGCGCCTTCTGCTGCTTCTTCAACACCGAGGTGTCGACGCGTTTCTTTTTTTCGACATCAATCACGATGCCGAAGTGCGCGGCGAGCTCGTGGATCAGCTCGGTCTTGCTCATCCCGGTGACACCGGAGATGGTCTCGACTTTCAGCGCCTCTTCGCGCAGTTTGGGAACGGTCAATTTGAGCAGCTGATCTTTTTGCACAAGCGCCTCCGTGGGTTCAGAGCTTTACCGGCCCCTAGGACCGGGCGCAGATTGTAATCAGCATGCCCGGCGCTGTCAACGCTGATCCGCAGCTTTATCCTGATATGCCGAGGAACAAGGGGGATAAATATTGTAATTACAATATTTGAGCAAACGCTCGCGGGGGCGGCTTCGAGCCGGGGCATGGCTCGCAGATTTCCCTGGTCGTCTAGCGTCGACCCATGCCGCGACGCGGGGCGGAGCGTTGGGTCGTGCTGCGCAAGTTTTGCGGGCACCTCACAAGGTGCCCCCCGGCGAGCCTACACACAAAGATCGATTTGTCGACCTTTGCCTACCCCCAAAATCTTTCGTCGCGGGGAGGCCCATTGTAATAGGACCAGCGTACTGCGCGTGTTTGGCCGCACCTCAAAGCTGCCGTCGCGGAGAAGGTCGTTGCACTACGACCCTGGTCCGCTCGCGAGTTTTGCGGGCACCTCAAAGGTGCCCCCAGGCGAGCCTACACACAAAGATCGATTTATCGACCTTTGCCTACCCCCAAAATCTTTCGTCGCGGGGAGGCCCATTGTAATAGGACCAGCGTACTGCGCGTGTTTGGCCGCGGCGCCAAGCCGCCTAGTGCAGGTAGCCCAGCGACCTGAGGCGCTCCAGGGTCTGCGCGTCCGCGCCCGGCGGCGCCTGGCACTCCACGCGCGCATAGCTGCGCGGCGGTTTGGGCGGGTAAGCGGCCAGCCGCTGCTCGCTGAACGCCTGGCTGAGCACGCGGCCGGTCATGGTGTCGGCCGGAGCCAGGCCCATGGCATAGAGCGCGGTGGGCGCGACATCCTCGAGGCGTGCACCCTCGATCGTGCGGCCGGGCATGATCCCCGGCCCGGCAAAAACCACTATCCCCGGGTTTGCCTCGCCGTGATTGGCAAGAAAACGCGGGTAGCGCTCCCACTGCGCCATCTGCTCATGGGGCTTTGCCTCGAGCACCGCGCGCCACGGATCGAGCGGCTGCAGTACGATCCGCTCACCATCACGCTGCACTTTTGAGTACAACGCCTCGGGCCCCTGGCGCGGCAGACTCTGCTCCAAGGCGTCGGCCCAAGCTGCGTACTGCGCCGCATCGACGTTGCCGGGCCTGATCTCGATCGAGCCGTACTCGACTTCCAGCGGCAGCTCGACACCGCGCAGCTCGATCCAGGGACGCCGCAAGGTTTTGCGCTCATACCGCACATCGAGCGTCCCGGCCTCGATGCGGCAGGCCTGTTGACCGGGCTCGATGGATTCGCAACCCAGGGCCTGCAACATGGCCCATCCCGGCCGCAGCTCGTAGCGCAGGTCGAGAATCCCCTGTCCGTGGTCGCTGACCAGCACCAGGGTCGCCTGCTCTGGCAGACGATCCCAGACGTAGCCCAGCACGGCATCGATACCGACGGCGGTCTGTTCTATGCGCTGCGCCATCGCCCGCAGCATTGCGGCGGATGGCTCGGACGGCGCGGCCCCGGGACGCGCGGCAACGAACCCGTGCAGGTTGTAATGGCAGGCTACGTCGAGACTGTCGATGATCGTGAAGAACAAATCGGGCAGCCGCTCGGTGGCCAAATAGGCCTTGACGTCGCTGCGGTTGAGTTCGGCGAATCCTTGGGGCATCGCGGCTGACAGGCCCTCGGGGAGCTGTGCGTTGTAAAGCTCGATCTCGTTCTGCGGCCACTTGAGCATGCCCCAATAGCTGCCGCGCTTGTCGGGCAATCCCATGCCGAAGTAGGCCTGCACCACGCCCACCGAGCGCCCGCGGTCCAGGGCGATCTCCCACAGCGGCGGCACCTTGAGCCGCGAGCTGAGCTGCGGGTCCAGGGCCGTCTGATAGCCCACGCCGTGGCGGTCACGCGATGCGCCGCAGGCGATGGTCGACCAGGAGATCGGCGAGTAGCCCACGTCGGTTTCCAAAAACCCGTACGCTCCGCAGGCCAAAATACGCGCCAGATTGGGCAGCTCGCCGCGCGCCAGTAGCGGCCCAAGCACCTGCCAGTCCGCGCCGTCGATCCCCAGCACCACCAATGGACCGCCGGGCTTGCCCGCAATCGCCTGGCCGGGACGCAATTGCGGCAGCTCACGCACCTCGGGCGCGACCAACGCCCGCGGCCAGTCCGTGGCCGAGACCGCGGCTGCGCGGTTTGCACCGAAGCTCACATCGGGCGCCTCGTGACTGCGTTGAGCTGGAGGTTGTTGCCGGTCGCCGCAAGCCGCAATAAACAGGCACAACAGCAGAAGAACGATCAGCGGCAGCCGAAGAACTGGGTCCACGGCAGTGGGTTTACACATCAGGCGGCCAGCCTCGGCTATTGCAACTGGACGCTGCTGCGGAACATCAGGTTGCCCTTGACGTGCAGATGTTCGTCGATGTTGATCCAGGTCAGCCGACTCTGGTCGAAGTACCAGGTGCGTGCATGGGTCGGATCGGTGGTGTCCAGACCGAAGGTGAG
This sequence comes from Candidatus Alcyoniella australis, assembly GCA_030765605.1. Taxonomy (NCBI): domain Bacteria; phylum Candidatus Lernaellota; class Candidatus Lernaellaia; order Candidatus Lernaellales; family Candidatus Alcyoniellaceae; genus Candidatus Alcyoniella; species Candidatus Alcyoniella australis. The sequence continues at coordinate 54,987 of JAVCCG010000017.1, read as the reverse complement.
GATATCCTCTTCGTCGTTCGCCACCTCGACGAACTCCACGCCGATGTAGGCGTCGCCCGACTCCAGCGCCTGCTCCAGCTCGGGCTCGCCGTCGAACTCGAAGTTGTACCAAGTACGGCGCTCAATGGTGCCCTCTTCCACAATCTCGCCGCGCCAAATACCGTCGTTGGGCACGTTGGGCACGTTGGGCATCGGCGGAATGCCCGAGGCGCTGGGGTCGAACAGCACGATGGGCCGGTAGCGATCATCGGGAGGCATCTGGTAATCCCAGATGTAATGGCTGAAGGTCAGGAACTGCGCCGGGTAGCTCGGCGGGGTGAAACGCACCACCAGGCAGTCGCCGGCGCGCTGCACGCCGTAATACGAATCGGGCAGCAGGTCGTCATCATAAGCCAAGGCCACGGTGCCGCGCACGTGGAACACCTGGGGCGCGTCCTGGCCGCCAGCGGGCCAGTACGATTCGTTGAGCGCATCGTCCCAGGCTTTGACAAAGTAGCGGATCGTGGACCCCGCTTCCTGGCCCGGGATCTGTCCGCGATAGCCGTCGGCGCCGAATTTGGTCATCCAGAAATCCTGGAAGCCCTGGCCCAGATCGTAATAAAGCCGCACGCCCGCGACTCTGACGTTGTCCGTGATCCGCGCTTCCACCGGATAGGGGCCGGTCTGGTCGTCGGTATTTCCAAGCTCGGTCACCGTACGCATCGTCGGCGGCTCACCGTCGCCGCCCGAGTCGTCGTCGCCGGAATCATCGTCATCGTCGCTGTCGTCCTCATCGTCGCCTCCGCCGTCTTCGCAGGCAAAAGACGCGAGGAGTACCAGAGCCGGTACGAGCAGCAGCAACAGCAGGCATCGTAGACGCATCAATCCAACCTCTCGCGGTTCGTCATGCGCCCCGATTATACACCAGCGCGGCTGCGCAGCCTGTGGCCGAATACAAACAGGGCCGGACGAACGCCCGGCCCCGCGGATCAGCCTGAAATGTTTGGGCTCGCTACAGCTGCTCGAAGCGCGCCTGGAAAAAGCGCAGATACTGCGGCTCGTAGACCATCTTCAGCCCGCGGATCAGCTCGCGGTTCCAGAAGACCTCCTCGCAGCTCTCGGCCACCACGTCCATGTGCGCCTGGGTGTAGACCCGGCGCGGCAGCGTCAACCGCACCAGCTCGAGCTTGGGATAGTTGTGGTCGCCGGTCTCGGGGTTGCGTCCGGCGCTGACCACACCACGTTCCATGGCGCGTACGCCGGAGTCGAGATAAAGCTCCGCTGCCAGCGCCTGGGCCGGGAACTGGTCCTGGGGTAAATGCGGCAGCAAGCGCTTGGCGTCGAGGTAGATCGCGTGGCTGCCGATGGGCTCGACGATCGGCACGCCCGCGTCGAGCAGCTTCTGGCCCAAATACTGGGTCTGCCCGATGCGCGCGCGGATGTGGTCGAACTCCACCGACTCGACGATGCCGCGCGCCAACGCCTCCATGTCGCGGCCGGCCATGCCGCCGTAGGTGTGCAGCCCCTCGTAGATCACGACCATGTTGCGCGCGCGGTCGAACAGCTCCTCGTCGTTGACCGCCAGGAAGCCGCCGATGTTGACCAGGCAGTCCTTCTTGGCGCTGATCGTGCACCCGTCGGTGTAGGAGCAGATCTTCTTCAGGATCTGGGCGATCGTCAGCTCCTCGAAGCCCGGCTCACGCTGTTTGATAAAGTAGGCGTTCTCCACGGTGCGCGTGGCGTCGAGCATGATTTTAATTCCGTGCTCTTTACACAATGCGCTGAGCTGCTGGAGGTTCCCCATGCTGAACGGCTGGCCGCCGGCCATGTTGACGTTACCCTCGAGGCAGACGTAGGAGATGCGCTCGGCGCCGTACTCGTCGATCAGCCGTTGCAGCTTATCCAGGTCGACGTTCCCCTTGAACGGGTGCTGGCTTTGCGGGTCGTGGGCCTCGTCGATGATGATGTCCGCGAACTTTCCGCCGGCCAGCTCCTGATGCAGCTTGGTTGTGGTGAAGTACATGTTGCCCGGGACCACGTCGCCGGGCTTGATCATCAACTGGCTGAGGATGTGTTCGGCCCCACGCCCCTGGTGGGTGGGCACCACGTACTTGTAGCCGTAGTAGTGGCGCACGGCCTCGACCATGTTGTAGAAGTTCTTGGACCCGGCGTAGGCCTCGTCGCCAAGCATCATTCCGGCCCACTGGTTGTCCGACATCGCCGAGGTTCCCGAGTCGGTCAGCAGATCGATGTACACATCGTCCGAGCGCAGCAAAAACGTATTGTAGCCCGCCTCGATCAAGCTCTTTGCGCGAGACTCGCGGGTGGTCATTTTGATTGGTTCGACAACCTTGATCTTGAACGGCTCGGCCCAGGAACGTTTCTGGCGCGTGCGCCGCTTAGGTTGGTCTTGGCTATTGCTCATTTATTCCTCCTGGTCGAATCCGCGGCGAAACGGCCGCAGACGATCTTCGGTTCCAATTCCTGCTCGGTCATTCCCTGCGCCTGCTCGATGGTGACGAACAGATCTTTGGTCACTCCCATGCCGCGGGGCTTGTTGCGTCGCTCGTGGGCCGTGGGGCACAGCGAGATCGCCTCGATAAAGGCGAACCCCTCGTGATCCAGGGCGGCGGCGATGGTCTCGATCAGCTCTCGGCGATGGCCGACGTACCAACGGGCGACAAAGCGCGCGCCCGCCGCGAGCACCAGTTTGCACAGGTCGAACGGCGGCTCCTCGTTGCCCCAGGGCGTGGTCAGCGTGATGTGACCCAACGGCGTGGTCGCTGCGACCTGACCGCCGGTCATACCGTAGATAAAGTTGTTGGCGCAGATCGCGACGATCGGCACGTCGCGCCGGGCGGCGTGGATCAGATGGTTGCCGCCGATGCTCGCCAGGTCGCCGTCACCCGAGATGACCATCACCCGCCGCTGCGGCGCGGCGAGTTTGACGCCCGTGGCAAAGGCGATCGGTCGGCCGTGGGTAGTGTGCAGGGTGTCGGCCTTGAAATGCGGGCTGGGAATCCAGGAAGCGCAGCCAATGCCCGAGACGAACGTCGTGTCGCGCAGCTTGAGCCCCTTGAGCCGGTAGGCCTCGAAAATCGCGGTCATCAGCGGCACGTGTCCGCAGCCGGGGCAGAACGTGGTGGGGAACGCCTCGGGCCGTAGCTCCTCGGGGTACTGGGTCAGCAGCCTTTCGCTCATAGCGCCTCCGCCGCGGCGAGCACCTCGCTGGGAGTTATCGCCTCGCCATCGTGCCGCAGGTGCGCGGTCACACGCGGGCCGTTGCGCAGCAGCCGCTCGACCTCGAGTACGATCTGTCCGCAGTTGGCCTCAACCACCAGTACCTGATCGGCCTTGGCCGCCGCGGCTTGCAGCTGCTGCTCGGGAAACGGCCAGAGCGTGTCGAGTTTGAGCAGGCCCGCGTCGCGTCCCTGGTCGAGCAGCCGGGTCAGCGCCTGCCTTGCAGCGCGCGCCGAGCCGCCGTACGAGACCAGCAGCAGCTTGGGCTGCGCTTCGCCGAAGTGCTGTGTGCGTACGATCTCGTCGCGACCGCGTTCGAACTTCTCGTGCAGCCGCCAGCTTACGCGCGCTTGGACCTCGGCGCTGGATGCCATGCGCAGGCCGCGGGCATCGTGGGTCGAGCCGGTAATCAGCAGATCCTCGCCATCGCCGAACTTGGGCATCGATGGCACCAGGCTCGGGTGGTCGGTGTCGAACGGCGGCTCGCCCGGCGCGTAATAGCGCTGCCAGATCTCGACCTGTTCGGGGAACACGCAGTTCTCGCGCAGATGCCCGACGATCTCGTCGGCCATCAGCAGCACCGGCGTGCGAAACGCCTCGGCCAGGTTGAAGGCGCGGATGGTGAAGTCGATCAGTTCCTGCACCGATGAGGGAGCCAGCGCGATGCAGGGGAAACCGCCGTGCCCACCCCAGCGCGCCTGCATCACATCACCCTGCGCCGGACGTGTGGCCTGGCCTGTGGACGGCCCCACGCGCTGGACGTTGACCAGCAGCAGCGGGGTTTCGGTCATCGTGGCGTAACCCAGGTTCTCGATCATCAGGCTCAGGCCGGGGCCCGAGGTGGCGGTCATCGCCTTGGCGCCGGTCCAGGCCGCGCCGATCACCGCGGCGATCGAGCCCAACTCGTCCTCCATCTGCACGAAGCGGCCGTCCAGAGTGTGGAAGCGCTCGATCATGCGGCGCATGATCTCGCTCGATGGAGTGATCGGGTAGCCGGCGAAAAAGCGGCAACCGGCGATTACCGCGGCATCTGCGATGGCCTCGTTACCCTGAATGAACGCCGGTCCCCCGGGTAACGGGCTGTTTTCAATCTGCTTGGTGGCTCTGATAGACATTGTTGCTCAACGCCTGAGTGGCTGCGGGACTCAAAGGTTACTCCGCACGGTTTTCGCGCGCAACCTGAGGTCAAATCTTACTGCAAAGTCGTGCCGCAGGCTATCCCGAATTCTTCACCAACAGTGTCTTCGTCCGCATTCTTGATGAAGGCTAGACAAAGCATGCCTGTCCAGACAACTAAGTCTCGCACCTGATCCGCGATATACTTTTTTAGTTGATCGACCGTGGGAGTATTTCGATGAGAAAACAAATCCGCTGGATTCTACCGCTGCTGATAATTGCCGCCGTGCTGGTCAGCGTCGGCCTGCATCGCGCTGCACAGGACAACGCCGCAGCAGGGAAAAACGAGCTTAGCGCTAAGGTCGTAACCGTGATAGACGGCGATACATTCAACGCTCGCATTGACGAACACGGACGGATCGAGCGCGTACGCGTAATCGGAATCGACACTCCGGAATTGGCCCGCGCCGGGAGTCCGGACCAGCCCTATGCCCAGAAGGCCAAGCAGCAGGCCCGCACTCTGCTTTCAAGCAGGCGCGTGCTGCTGCGTCTGGATCGGGCCAACGAGCAGCGCAGCCACCGCGATAAATACGGCCGACTGCTGGCCCATGTGGAGCTGCCCGACGGCAGTGACTTTTCCGAACTGATGATCGAGCAGGGACTGGCCGAGGTCATCCGTCACTTTGACTACGACCAGCAGCTCAAGCAGCACTATCTCGAGGTCGAGCAGCAGGCCCGCGATAGGGAAATCGGCATCTGGGCGAACCAGCACCATTGAAGTGCGGTAAAACACGCGAGCGGACTAAGCACGTTGCTCCACGATATTTTCCGCGTCGCGGAGTGGATCGTTGGTCAACGACCAGCGTAATACGCGAGATTTGTGCCGGCTCAAAGCCGGGCTAGCTTGCGCTGATTCCACCGTCGGCCACGATCGCGGTGCCGGTTATGTACGAGCTCAGCGGAGAGACGAGCACGGCCGCCAGTCGGCCGATCTCATCGGGATCGGCAAAGCGTCGCAGGGGAATCATCTTGCGAAAGCGCTCCTTGCGCTGCTCGTCGCCCAGCAGCGAGTCGAGCATCGCGGTCTGCACGTAGCCTGGGCACAGGGCGTTGACCCTGATTCCGTGGCGCGCCCACTCCACGGCCAGGGACTTAGCGAGCATCACCATCCCGGCCTTGCTCGCGTGGTACGGGGCGTTGCGCGGCATGGCCACGAACGCGCCCACCGAGGCGATCAGCAGGATGCTGCCGCCGCTGTCCTCGATCATCGTCCGACCCGCGGCGCGGCAAAGCCGGAAGCACGACCCCAGGTTGGTGTCGAGCACCGCGGCGTAGTCCTCGTCCGAGGTCTCGAGCGTGGCCTTGTGGCGTTCGACGCCCGCGGCGTGCACCAGGATCTGCGGACCGCCCAGACCCGCCTGGGTGCGCTGCACCATGGATTCGGCGGCCTCGGGCTCGCGCAGGTCGGCCTGCACTACCAGCGCCCGCTGTCCGAGCGCCTCGATCTGCGTGGCCACGGCCTCGAGCTGCGCCGCGCTACGCGCGCCCAGCGCCACGTCGGCGCCGCAGCGCGCCAGGCTCAGGGCGATGGCAGCGCCGATGCCGCGTCCAGCGCCGCTGACCAGCGCGACCTGTCCGGAAAGGTCGACCTCGATGCTCACGGTTCGAGATACCTCTCGACGCTAAACACCGCCTGGGCACCGTCGCCCACTGCGGTCACCAGCTGACGTTGGGTCTTGGAACGAATGTCGCCCGCAGCGAATACGCCGGGGATCGACGTGGCGAGCTGCTGGTCGGTAAGAATGAAGCGCCCCTCGTCCAGCTTGAGCCCCAGCGGCTGGGCGCAGGCGATGTTAGGCAGCAAACCGATGAACATGAACACGCCGGGCAGCTCCAGCTCGGACTGCTCGTCGGTCTTGACGTTGCGCAGGCGCAGTCCGCTGACTCCGCTGTTGTCGCCGAGCACGGCCAGCGGCACGCTGTCCCAGTGGATCTCGATCTTCTCCGATGCTTTGGCGCGCTCGCCCAGAGCCGGCACTGCGCGCAGGGCGTCGCGGCGATGGATCACGTGCACCCGCGAGCAGAATTTGGTCAGAAACAGCGCCTCTTGGATCGCCGAGTCGCCGCCGCCGATCACGGCCACCTGCTTGCCGCGGTAGAGCGGGCCGTCGCATGTGGCGCAGGTCGAGACGCCGCGGCCGAAGAACTCGGCCTCGCCGCTGATGCCCAGCATCCGCGGCTGGGTACCCATCGCCAGAATCACGCTACGTGCGTGCAGGGTCTTGCCCGAGCCGTGGATCTCAAATCCGTCGTCGGCCCGCTGCACGGCCTCGACGTCGATGCTCTCGATGTTCACGCCAAATTTGAGCGCCTGTTCGCGCATCTTGGCCGCGAGGTCCGCGCCCATTATCCCCTCTGGAAATCCGGGGTAGTTCTCGACCAACTCGGTGGCCGCGATCTGGCCGCCGGGAATCATTCGCTCGAGCAGCACGCCGTTAATTCCGCCGCGGCCGGCGTAGATCGCAGCCGTCAGTCCGGCGGGGCCGGCACCGATTATTACGCTGTCATACAAGTCCATCCGTATCTCCCGATCGAATAGAAAGTTGTGGAACGCTCTTTTAAATAGCCATCGCCCCCGGGCTTGTCAATCGACGCGGACTGCGGCTCCCTTGACAGCTTTGAAACCGGCGGTACAATCGCAACGTTTATTCACCCTTTTAAAGGTAGCTGCTCGATGAGCGAAGTGACGACCCGAACCTACCACCGCGAACACCCTGATCATCGCGCGCTGAGCGAGGCGGTGGGTGTGCTAAGACGCGGAGGGATCGTGGTCCATCCCACGGACAGCACCTACGCGCTGTCGGTGAGCATCGACAACTCCAAGGGCATCGACAAGCTCTACCAGATCAAACGTAAAAGCATCTCGCGTCCGCTGTCGATTTTGGTGCCCAACCTGCCGATGATCGCCGAGTACGCCAACCTGCACGACGAGGCCTACCGCGCGATCAAGTGCCTGCTGCCCGGACCGTTCACCTTCATCCTCGAGGCTAAAAAACCCGCGCCGCGCAAGGTGCTGACCAAGCGCAAAGAGGTCGGTATCCGCGTGCCCGACGAGCCGACCTGCCAGCGGCTGCTGGCGTTTTTGGGCGAGCCGATCCTCTCTACCTCGGCCCGCGACCCTGACGGCGGACTGCTCGCCAGCGTCGGCGAGATCGAGCAGGCGTTCGGCAACGCCATCGACCTGATGCTCAACGTCGGCCTGGTCGAACCCCAGCCGAGCACGATCATCAGCTTTGTCAACGGACCGATGGAGGTCGTGCGCCAGGGCCGGGGCGACCTGGGAATGCTGCTTGGTGACGGCTGTTAGCCAACCAATATTTCATCGATGAAAAAAAACGGGGGACCCAAGCGGGTCCCCCGTCGTGTATCAGCTGCGTTGCGGTTCTAGGGTCGCTCGGTAATCGTTACCGAACAGTAGTTGGAGCCGGTGAACGCGCTCAGCGCGATGCGCGACCAATCGTAGTGGCTCGAGATGTTGATGATGTCCAGCGAGTTGGTTTCATCCAGCGCGTCATCGATCTTCACCATCTGGCCGTTACCATAGCGATTGAGGAAGTGCTTGGACACGGTGTGGCAGTTCATGTAGTAGGCGTAATGCCAATCGTGCTGGATGTGCATCTTCTTAAACCAGCCCTCCTGCACAGTCACGCCGTAGACCGTCTCCTCGGGGCCGAAGGGGTAGGTGCTCTGGATCGGAGGCGGTTTGGGCGGCACAGGAGAGGGAATCTGTCCGGCGATGATGCTCATCGGCACGGCCAGCAGTGCCATCATGATCGATATCAACAGGAGTTTGCGATACATTTTTCTGCCCTTCCGTCGAATGCGTAATCGTATTACGCCTAAATCACGCTAACATAGGGAGGAAAGGCCGGTCAACCGCTTACTCGCTGTCCGACCACACAGGCAGGCGACTAAATTATCACCCCCTCGCAGCGTGCAGTCAAGCCCGAATTATCCATCAGCTTTAGTCAGCGATCTGTACTGCGCGATGTCGGCCGTATGAGAAAACCGAGTCCGACGCAGATCGCACACAGCGCCAGCAGCCACAATCCGAGGCGCGGGAAGCGTCCCAGCAACATTCCCAGGCCCACGCCCAACGGAGATCCGACAAAGCCGACCAGGGCGATGCCCGGCCCCACGGCCCGCAGCCCAAGCTCGGACCACGCGGCATAGAGCGCCACCGAGTAGATCCCGACCGACGCGCTTTGCAGCAGCAGCACGCCCCACAGCGGCGCGTTGTCCGGGGACCAAGCCACCAGCGCCGCGCTCAGGCCGATCAGCAGTCCGCCGAGCGCGGCCAGGCGACGCGACCCGAGCAGCGGCCAGAGCAGCCCCCCAACGATTGCCGCGGCCAGGTGCAGCAACCCATTGAGCAGCCACAGTTCGCGCGGAGATTGGGGCCCCAAGGCCACGCCGCCGCCCAGGGAGGTCAGCACCTGCCACAGCGCGCTGTCGAGTACCACCACCAGCAGCAGCACGGCGATCAGCGAGCGGCCTCCCGGCTCCCGATTGAGCTCGCGCAGTTCCACCTGCGGCAACGATTGCTCCACTGCCAGGGCCGCGAGCAAGCCCACAACCAGACTCAGCACGCAGGCCGCGAGGCACAGGCCGCGCGGATCGTCAGGGAAGACCGCCGTCAGCAAATTAGCAAGCAAATAGGCGATGCCCGCGGCCACGCCCGCTGACCAGCCCAGCCGCGCCGGACGCGTGGCACTGTTTAGCAACCCGAGGATCAGCACGATGTGCACGCCCTGCACGACTCCGAGCGCGGCCAACGGCCACAACAGCTCTGCGCGCGAGTCCGCGGCCAAGCACAACAGTCCGACGATCCCTTCGGCGAGTTGGGCCGTGGCAATCAGCTTGATCTGCGCCGCGAATCCCGGCCGCAGCGCGACGATCGCCCGCGACGCGGCCACGGCGCTCAGCGCTCCGCAGACCACCAGGCAACCAAGCAGCGGCGCCATGCCCCACACGTCCACACCCAACGCGCTTTGGGCCCAGCCCAGCAGGCCGTACTGGTCGAAAACCACGTAGAACGAGAACGCCGCTCCCAACAGCGCCGCCACCGACCATTCGCGACGGTTCATCGTCTGCCCCGCAGCAGGTCCAGGGCCACCAGCGGCAGTCGGCGGGCGAACATCATCGGCACCCGACTGTACTCGGGCTGATCGGTCATGATCTGCGCCACCAGTTCGCCCAGCGTGCGCGAGCGCGCGGCCAGGCTAAAAGCGCGTTCGATGTTCTCCGGCCGGTAGAAGCGCAGGCCCATCTGGGATACGCGCCGCAGCTCGCGGCCAAAGGCGTCGCGCCAGTCATCGTCGAACAGCAACGGACGGTCCTCGATTAATCGTTGCGCCAGCAGCCGCGCGCCCCACAGCGCGTAGAGGATCCCCTCGCCGGTGATCGCGTCGACCCAGCCCGCGGCGTCGCCCAACGCGGCGAAGCGCTCGCCTGAGCAGGGCCGGTCGTAGAGTTCCGGTTCGTGCACGAACGGGATCAGCGCCGACCAGCGCGAGCGAATTTTAATGCCGGGAAAACGCTGATCGATAAAGCGCCGCACTACCCGATCCAGCGAACGCGCCGAGCCCCAGGTGCCCGCGCCCACGCACATCCGGTCCGGCCGCGGGTAGGCCCAGATGTAGCCCGATCCGGGGAGAAACTGGCTGACCGCGCGCGTGGGGTCGTCCGGCGGATCGGTGAGAAATCCAAAACAGGTCGTCAGGTTGCGGCGGCCCAGCGCTCCGAGCACGGACCTGCGCACCAGCGAGCTCGCGCCGTCGGCAGCCACCAGGAAGTCCGCGCGTCGCGGCCGCTCGCCCTTGCCGCAGTGCAGCACCCAGCCATCGCCGTCGCGCCGGACCGCCCTGACCCGCAGACGATGGATCGCCACGCCCGCGTGTTGCCGCGCCAGGTTGAGAAAATGCTTGTTGAAATCAAGGCGCGGCACGATCCACAGCGGTCGCCCGGAGCGAAAGCTCATCTCGATTCCGCGCGGGCTGATGAACACGCCGGTGTCCACTACATTGCGCGGTCCGCCGTAGCTCGCGGCCTCGGGGATCAGCTGGCGCACTTTGGGCGGCACGCCGCCGCCGCAGGGTTTTTCCCACGCGCCGCGCGGTTCGTAGAGGTCCACGCGCGCACCGGCAGCCCCGAGCAAATGCGCCAGGTAGGCGCCCGCCGGACCGCCGCCGACAACGGCGATGGTTCGATCATCCATGGTCGTGGATGTTAGTGCGCTAGTCGCCGCTTGTCATCCGTCGACCGCGCAGCACGCAGGTCGCAGCCGCCGCCAGCCAAATCAGCGTGGCCAGAGCGCTGAGCAGCAGCCCGAGGTAAACCCAGCGCGGCCGATACTCGAAGCGCACCACGTGACGGCCGGCCTCGATCGCCACCGCGCGGAACGCCAGGTTTGCGCGCAGCAGCGTTGCTTGCTCGCCGTCTACCAGCACGCACCAATCTGGAAAGTACGAGTCGAGCAGCACCAGCCAGCCTCGCCGTGGCGCATCGACCTCAAGCTGCACCAGCTCCGGTGTGTCGCGCAGCCAGCGTACTGCATCGATGGACTCGAGTGGAATCGGCTGCAACGGCGGCTGCGCCTGCTGCAACAGCACTGCGCGGCGTGCGATCAGGCCCTGAGCGTCGCGCTCGAACACGTCGGCCGGGCTCGCAATTTGACGCGCGGCGCTGACAAAAAACGCTCGTGGCAGGGCCTCGGGATTGCGACTGATGAACACGCCGCGACCCGCGTAGTATGGCTCGAGGCGCGAGGCGTCGGCCGTCGCCAGGGTCGCCGGGTCCTCGTTGACCGCCAGGACCGCCTGAACCCCGAGCACGCTTAGCGCGTCAAGGTCAAAGCGCTGGGTGATCTGACCAGTGCTGAAATGTTCGATCCGTTCGTCGAACAGCACGCGGTACTCCATGATCTCCAGGTTGTCGTAGACCTTGACGTCGCGCAGCCCGTACTCGGTAGCCAGGTTGGGCGCAAACGGGTTGGCCAATCCCACCGCCGCGAAACGTCCGCGACCGGCAGCAGCGCGCAGTTGTTCGACCGCGGCTGTGCGCGGAAAATACAGTTCATCGGGCACCTGCGGTGAGAACCCGGCCCAGCGCCCGCCGGTCTCGAGGAACACCAACACTACCAGTCCGACCCAGGCCCAGCCGCTGTTGCGGCCGATGCCGCGCAGCAGCCAGAGGCAGATTACGGCACTCAACGCGGCAAGCACGGCGCAGCCGACCCACCAGGTTTGGATCCCCGGCGAGCGCACAAAGCGATCGACGTTGAGCAGATTCCAGGCCACGAGCAGCGCTCCAACGCTGAACAGCGCGCCGATGCGCACCAGCGAGGGCCCGGAAAGCGGGTCGTACTTTCCCTGCGCCAAATCCTGCAGGGCCATGACGGCCAGCACCACCAGCGCGTAGGCCAACAGCGCGCTGAAGCGGCCAAGGGCCATGCGATCGAGCAGGGGTAGCTGATTGGCCAGCGGCCAGGCGGGCCACACGCCGTAGGCCAACAGCGCCGCGCCCACTGCCAACGCAAAATAAAACCAACGCCCCGCCCTGCCGCGGCGCAGCCCGATTGCCGCGAGCATCAGCAGCGCCAGGCCGACAACCGCGTTGAGCGCCTCGCAATCGTTGGTCCACGGCGCGGACCAATCGATGCTGAACCACAGCCCGCGATTGCCGTAGAGATCCGGCGCGAACAACAGCACGGCCGCGGACTTGGGCAGCAGGCCCGCGGCGTAGCCCCCGGCGCGCGAGACCCAGGCCACGCTGTTTTGCGAGTACTGGATAAACGGCAGCAGCGCGGCTGACGAGAGCAGCCCGCCGTAGAGCCCTCCGCCCACAAGTCCCAGGATCGCGCGCCCACGCTCGCGCCACGGCAGGCCGCAGATCAAGCTGCGATAGACTAGGTTGGCAGCCGCGGCCACAGCGCAGAGCATCACCCGCTCGGGGTGGCCCGCGGTGATTCCCAGGGCCACCAGCGCCGCTAGTAGCAACGCGCACGAGGCGAGTTTATCCGGCCGTTTAAAGGCGCGGTCGGTAAGGTACAGCGAGCCGGGAAGCAGAAATCCGAACAACGAGCTGCGCCAGAACAGCCAGTGCGCCAGGGCCCCGCCAAAGGTCCAGCCGACCATTCCCACCAGGGCCGGACGCGGGCCCAAACCCAGCCCGCGCAAATGCAGGAAGGCCAGCATGCCCGAGAGGTAGAGAATCAGCGCGGCGCGCGCCACCGGCCCCCAGCGGTCACCCAGCAGGTAGACGATCCAGGTCAGCGGCGAGTAGACCGCGGATTGCATGTTGGCGATGAACGGCACGCCCGCGGCCTGGTGCGGGTTCCACAGCGGCAGCTCGCCCTGGGCCAACCGCTGCCGGGCGTAATGCGTCCACGGCTCGTGCTGCACCGCCAGGTCCGAGGGCAGATCGTTGTAGGGACGATAGTCCGCGTCGATCTCAAAGGTCGGCCAAACGTGCAAAATGCCCGAGGCCGAAGGCATCACGCCGGGGATCAGCAGCGGCGAGAGGAACAGCGCGATCAGCAGCAGCAACAGCCCCGAGACGCCTAGCAGCTCGGAACGGCCGACCGGTTTCATCGACCGATTTGGTGCGAGCCGATGCCGGCCAGAAACAGCGCCCAGGTGGACACGTGCAGCACGATCGTGTTGCGCGAGGCCGCGATCTGTTTGGCCAGCTCGCGCAGCGGCCGCTCGCCGCGCGCAACGATCAGCGCGCCCAGAGCCGCAGGGATCAGCGCGGCCAGGCAGCCGATGGGGAACAGTCTGAATCCCACGCCGAGCAGGATGCATACCGGCATCAGCGCGATCATCGTTGCGTAGAGTGCGAATCCGCGTTGTCGGCCCAGGCGCACCACCAGCGTGCGTTTGCCCGCCAGTTCGTCGGCAGGCACGTCGGGGAACTCGTTGATCGTCAGCACGGCGCTTGCGCCCAGGCCGAAGACGATCCCGGCCAGCCAGGCGGCGTTGCTAATCGATCCGGACTGCACATAGCAGCCCAGGCTGACCAGCGTCGGGCCGAACACCGCGCCCAGGGTCAGCTCGCCCAGCCCGCGCGAGATCAGCCACAGCCCGGCGCCGGAGTAGAACAGTCCGCCCAGTACGCCCAGCGGCGCCCAGATCATGATCGACCAGCGACCGCTGATTGCGGCGCAGAGCGTCAGCAGCAGCACCCCGGCCACTTGGCAACCGATTGCCGCGCGCCGCAGCGAGCGCGCCGGGAGCAGCCCCTGCTGGATCACCCGCGTGCCGCCGCTGAACGGCGTGATTACCTGGTTGTGATCATCCGTGCCGTTGATGTGGTCGTAGTAGTCGTTGAGCAGATTGGCCGCAATGTGCAGCGCCCAAACTCCGGCCAGGGTCAGGGCGAACAGCGGCGCGCTGAACCGTGCGCCTCCGTGCCACGCCAGCGCCGCGCCGGTCGAGACCGGGATCAGGCTCACCAGCCAAAATCCACGGAACAGGCCGATGGCCTGCAACCAGTGTTTAATTTTTTTCATCGGCCGCAGATTATCGGCAGGCCTGTTTCGAGGCAAGCGCCCCAACCCGCATTATCCATGCGCAGCAAAATGAAAAGGCCCGGCAAGCGCCGGGCCTTGAAGGTTCTAAATGTCGCTTCAGCCGATCAGGTCCCCTGGTTCCAGGAGTTGAGGTACTTGACCTGCTCATCGGTCAGCACGTCGATGCTCACACCCATCGACTCGAGCTTGAGCTTGGAGATCTGCTTGTCGATCTGCTCGGGCACGGTGTAGACGCGCGTCTCCAGTTCGGCGGCGTTCTTGAGCATGTACTCGGCGCACAGCGCCTGGTTGGCGAAGCTCATGTCCATCACCGAGCTGGGGTGCCCCTCGGCCGCGGCGAGGTTGATCAGTCGGCCCTCGCCCAGCACAAAGAGCTTGCGGCCGTCGGACATGCTGAACTCCTCGACGAACTCGCGCACATCGCGGCGGGCCGTCGCCATTTCCGCCAGCGTCTCCAGGTCGAGCTCGACGTTGAAGTGTCCCGAGTTGCAGACGATGGCGCCGTCCTTCATCAGCTCGAAGTGCTCGCCGCGGATCACGTGAATGTCGCCGGTGAGCGTGCAGAACACGTCGCCCAATGGGGCGGCCTGGGCCATTGGCATCAGTTGATAGCCGTCCATCACCGCCTCGAGGGCGCGTAGCGGATCGACCTCGGTGACGACCACGCGGGCGCCCATGCCGCGGGCGCGCATCGCCACTCCGCGACCGCACCAGCCGTAGCCCGCGACTACAAAGACCGAGCCGGCCATCAGCCGGTTGGTCGAGCGCAGGATGCCGTCGATGCTGCTTTGGCCGGTGCCGTAACGGTTGTCGAACAGATGTTTGGTGTCCGCGTCGTTGACCGCGACGATCGGGTAGGCCAGCACGCCCTCGGCGGCCATCGCCCGCAGCCGGATCACGCCGGTTGTGGTCTCTTCGGTGCCGCCGATGATGTTCTCGATCAGATCGCGGCGCTCCTGGTGGATCGTCGAGACCACGTCCGCGCCGTCGTCCATGGTCAGCGTCGGGCCCATATCGAGCACTTGGTTGATGTGTCTGTAGTAGGTCTCGTTATCCTCGCCCCTGATCGCGAAGATGTTGATCCCCTCTTCGGCGAGACAGGCTGCAACGTCGTCCTGGGTCGAGAGCGGATTTGAGGCGCACAGCCCGACCGTGGCGCCGCCCGCGGCCAGCGTACGCGCCAGCACACCGGTCTCGGTGGTGACGTGCAGGCAGGCGCCCAGCGTCGCGCCCTGCAGCGGTTTTTCGAGCTCAAAGCGCTCGCGGATCTGCCGCAGCACGGGCATCGTGCGTTCGGCCCACTCGATGCGGTTGCGCCCCTTGGCGGCCAAATTGAGATCTTTAACGTCGTAAACGGCCATTGCTTCTCCTACAGTCCTGCGGCTGATTTCAGCTCGGCGGCCTTATCTGTGCGCTCCCAGGTGAACTCGGGCAGCTCGCGGCCGAAGTGTCCGTAGGACGCGGTCTTGCGGAATATCGGACGCAGCATGTCCAGGTGTTCGATCATCGGTCGCGGCTTGAGCGGGAAAATCTCACGGATCAGCTTGGCGATCTTGTCCGGATCGATCTTGCTCGTGCCGTAGGTATGCACGTTGACCGACAGCGGATCGGATACGCCGATGACGTAAGCCAGCTGTACTTCGCAACGGTCGGCCAGCCCGGCGGCGACCACGTTCTTGGCGGCGTAGCGCGCCATGTACGAGGCCGTGCGGTCGACCTTGGACGGGTCCTTGCCCGAGAAGGCGCCGCCGCCGTGGGAGCCCCATCCGCCGTACGAGTCGACCACGATCTTGCGGCCGGTCACGCCGCAGTCGCCCTGGGGCCCACCGATCACGAAACGTCCGGTGGCGTTGATGTAGAACTTGGTCTTGGCGTCCATCAATGAGGCCGGGACGATCTTGTCGATCACCTCGCTGCGCACGCCCTGGACAATGTCGTCGTAGCTCACTTCGGGCGAGTGCTGGGTGGCGATAATCACCGAGTCGACGTAGACCGGCTTGTTGTCCACGTAGCGCACCGAGACCTGGCTCTTGCCGTCGGGGCGCAGCCAGGGCAGCGTGCCCTGTTTGCGCACTGCGGCCAATTGCTCGGTAAGCCGATGCGCCAGGCTGATCGTCATCGGCATCAGCTCGGGGGTATCGTTGCACGCGTAGCCGAACATAATCCCCTGGTCTCCGGCGCCCTGTTCTGCGAACAGTCCCTGGCCCTCGGTCACGCCCTGGGAGATGTCGGGCGACTGCTTGTCGATGCTGGTCAGCACGGCGCAGGTCTTACAATCAAAGCCCATCGAGGCGTCGGTGTAGCCGATCTGCTTGATGGTCTCGCGGACGGTCGCCGGCATATCCACGTAGCCCGTGGTGGTGATCTCGCCGGCGATGATCGCCATGCCGGTCGTCACCATCGTCTCGCAGGCCACGCGACCGTTCTTGTCCTGTTCGATGATCGCGTCGAGTATCGCGTCGGATATCTGATCGGATACCTTGTCCGGGTGTCCCTCTGTAACCGACTCGGATGAAAACAGATAATCGGTCATGCCCATCGAATTTTCTCCTTGTATCCGGCATTGACAAAGGCGATTCATTATAGAGACCTCGCGATCTGTGTCAAACCATCAACATACAGGGTAAGAATCACGAAATTCGGTGATTGATTGCGTTGACACGCGCCCACTTCCCTGATTTAGTATCATTGAAGTAGGTTCAGTTCGACAACCTGAGAGGCATCAGTGTATGCCCTTTCGATACACTCGGGAGGGGGCGGCAATGGATAAGAACCTCTGTAAAAAAGTGTGGGGAACGTATCTGGACAGGTTGGCGGGCAACCCCGCGGCCGCGGAGAAAATCTCACGGATGAAGATCAAGATGTGCTTCATCTGCGCGGATCACGACCTGACACTCAACGTATTCTTCGGCGACCCCGAAGCTCCCGAGGGCAAATGCCTGAGCTACAGCTTCGACGAGAAGAACAACGCAGACCTGGTGCTGACCCAGGATTCAGAGGGATTTCACCGCTTCTGGCACGGCCGCCAAGACGTGATCGCCGAGCTGGTCCGCGGCAAGATCAAGGCCGAGGGGGACGTGGGGCGCGCGCTGAAGGTGCTGCCTCTGCTCAGGCCGGCCTTCGGGCTCTATCCGGAGGTGTTGCAGGAGATGGGGCTAAACGAGATGGTCCTGAGCTGAGTCGCTCCTTCAACATCCTTTAGCTATTGCCAATTCTCCCATCTGGGATAAAATCCTTATTACCACTAGGCACCCGTTCCTGCTGCACACACAAACATTTGGAGTAACGCCATGATCGTCGGGGTCCCAGAAGAGATCAAGACCGAGGAGAGGCGCGTGGCCATCACGCCCGCGGGCGTGGCAGCGATGGTCGCACACAAGCACAGCGTGCTGATCCAGCGCGGAGCAGGCGTAGGCAGCGGCATCTCCGACCGCGATTTCCAGCAGGCCGGGGCCAAGCTGGTCTCCAAGGCCGCGGATGTCTGGAACAGCTCGGAGATGGTGATCAAGGTCAAGGAGCCGATCGGGCCCGAGATCGACCTGTTGCGGCCGGACCTGCTGCTGTTCACCTACCTGCATTTGGCCGCCGACAGGGACCTGACCCAGCGGATGATGCACAGCAAGTGCACCGGCGTGGCCTACGAGACCATCGAACTGCCCGACGGCAGCCTGCCGCTGCTCACGCCGATGAGCGAGGTCGCGGGCAAGCTCTCGGCGCAGGTCGGAGCGTGGTGCCTCGAGACCGAGAACGGCGGCTCGGGAGTACTGCTCGCCGGAGTATCGGGCGTGGCCCCCGCGCGGGTGGTGATCATCGGCGCGGGCGTGTCCGGCTCGTGCGCCTGCGAGATCGCGGTGGGCATGGGCGCGCTGGTGACGATCCTCGACATCAGCCCCAAACGGCTGCGTTACATCCACGATATCCACCGCGGCCAAGTCGTGACCCTGATGAGCAACCGCGCCAACATCGCCACCGAGGTCGCGCGCGCGGATCTATTGATCGGCGCGGTGCTGATCCCCGGGGCCAGGGCGCCCAAGCTGGTGACGCGCGAGATGGTCAAAAGCATGCGTCCCGGATCAGCGCTGATCGATATCAGCGTAGACCAGGGCGGCTGCATCGAAACCACCCGGGCCACGACCCACGCCGAGCCGACGTTCGTCAAGTACGGCGTAGTGCACTACTGCGTAGCCAACATGCCCGGGATCGTGCCGCGCACCAGCACCTACGCGCTGACCAACGTCACGCTGAGCTACGCGTTGGAGCTGGCCGACAAGGGGTTCGGGCGGGCGATCGCGGAGAATCAGCCGCTGAAGCTCGGCGTGAACGTACACCAGGGCCGGGTCACCTGCCCCGGCGTGGCCGAAGCGTTCAACCTCAAGCTCAGCGAGCTGTAGTACTGTAGAATTATCAGTTGACCCATTCGACGACGCCAACCCCCGCCTTTCAAGGCGGGGTTGAAAGCGCCTCTCAGGGCCTGCCCGGAGTACAAGCCGAAGGGTCAATCCTGAGCAAGCCCGGCCTTCAAACCGGGGAAAGTCGAAGGGTTGACAGCGATCGATCGGGCGTGCTATTAAGGCCGCCCATTTGAAGCGCCTGTAGCCCAAATGGATAGAGCAACGGACTACGGATCCGTAGGTTGGGGGTTCGAATCCTCCCGGGCGCGCCAGACGATCCAAGCCGAGGGCCTGCGCCCTCGGCTTTTTTATGGGAATATGTTTTCCCCTGCTAAAAATAGCCCTTAATGCGCAGGGTGAGCAGGCCCATCATCGCCAGGATAATCGCCAGATCGATCAGCAGGTTGCGGATTTCGACCCCGGGTTGGGTACCGTTCTGTTCATTCATGACTCAATGATATGTATCCGGGCTCATCGACACAAGCGCCTTGTTTGAGATAAGTAATAAATATGCTTGCACTAAGGGCCGTGGTTCAAATAAAATCTTCGGGCCTTTAGGGAGCCAAGTTGAGGGGCCCTGACAGGCCCGGACGATAGCCACCTGGGGAAAGCGCCCCTTTTCCCGTTTTGCGATCGCCGATCCCGCTGAGCAGACATCACAGCGCAATAGGCAATCAGCACTTGAGAGGCGCAGAGTATGAGCATGGACAAAGAGTTCGGCCGCGATCTCCTTCGACTGCTGGGCGCAACCGAGCCGCCCTCGCGCAATAAGAACTTCGATTTCTTCGATTCGGCGCGCGGCCGCCGGATGTTCGCCTACTACAAAACCTACAAGTCGCTCGAACGCGAGATCACCGAGTCACAGGTTCCGTTGAAGGTGACGATCGAGGCCAGCGAGCACGACCCCAAGCGCCAGTACGAGCTGCGTCTTGAGAACGTGGCGATCCGCTACCGCCGGATCACGATGATCCCCAAAGAGGTCGTGCCGCACTTCCGCAAGCTGATCCGCAAACGCGCTTAGCTACAAGTCGGGAACCAACAACCAACCACGATGAGCCGGTCCCAGACCGGCTCATTTTCGTAATCAGCCACGGCTGCCGTGTTTTGATATTATGGTGCGATGAGCAGACGCAAGCAGGACGACGAGCATTCGGATGTCGCCCGGATCGTCGAGCGCGGCAAGGCCCAGGCCCAGCGACGCCGCGAACGGCGGCCGATACGATTAAACGAAACCCAGGACCGCTCGGAACGCATCAGGAGCCTGACCCGCGAGGCCGTGCGCGTCGGGCAGATGACGCCCAAACAGCGCAAGGTCCTGGGCCTGCCGATGCCGACCTTCGTGCTGCTGGCCTGCGTATTGCTGGCGCTGCTGTTGGTCCTGGCCCTCTGGCCGCACGCGCCGCACTACGAATATCAGGGGGACGAGTTCCACGGACGGCTGGCGTTTTCCGACAGCGGCAAAATCGAGACGCGATTCAACATAATCGAGCAGCGGATGAGCAAAAGCCAGACACAGACAATCCTCGTCGGCCGGCTGGAACTGCTCGATTTTGACGAGCTGCCGCCCGAACTGTCCGAGGTTGCCACGCCCGGAATCGTGCTTCGCACCGAGGGTCTGCAAAACAGGCTCTCCGGATCCTTCCGATTTCGACTCGAGGGACCCGATGGTCCGTTGGCGCACAAGATCGAACTCAACGGCAGCGACAGCTTCTCCAGCGACCTGCAGTTCCAGGTATTCCAGGGCACGTTGCTGATCGACGACAGCATCCGCGGCAGGTTCGACCTACGCCGCCCGCGCCGCAAACCAGGAACCTGAGATGGCGCGTGAGACCCTAGAGCGGCGCACGCTGGCCGCGTTGGACTGGCCCAGGCTGCTGCAGTATTTAGCCGGCTTCGCCCGCACCCGCGGCGGCGCCGCTGCTTGCCGGGCGCTCGAGCCGCAAAGCGACCTCGATCAAGTCCGCGCGGATCTGGCCGAGACATCCGAGTCGCGCGGGGTACTCTCCACCGGTCGCGACCTGAACTTCGATGGCGTCCACGACCTGGACGACGTGATCAAACGCGTGCGGCTCGACGCTGCGCTCGATCCCGACGAGCTGATCGCCGTGGCCCGCACCTTGCGTTGCTCGCGGCTGATCAAGCAGACGATCAACGAGATGCACAGCGACCTGCCGCTGCTGCACCAGCGCACACGGCGGCTGGTCTCGGCCAAGGGGGTCGAGCACGAGATCCTACGCTGCTTCGACGACCAGGGGCAGATGCTCGACACGGCCAGCCCCGAGCTCGAGCGCCTGCGCGCCCGTCAGATTCGGCTGCGCGAGCAGATCGGCGAGACCTTCGACCGGCTGCTCGACACACCGGCCGTGACGCAGTATCTGCAGGAACGGCTGGTCACGGTACGCTCGGGCCGATACGTGGTCCCGGTAAAGATCGAGCACAAAAGCCGCATCGAAGGCATTGTGCACGACATCTCCTCCTCGGGCGCCAGCCTGTTCATCGAGCCGCGCGAGGTCACGCGCCTGGGCAACGACCTGCGCACCTGCGAGCTGCAGGTCCGCCACGAGGAGACGCGGATCAGGCGCGAACTCAGCGGCCGCGTGCTGCAGGTGGCCCCGGGGCTGCTCGACGCGGGCAAGTGCCTGATCGAGCTCGACGCGATCATGGCCCGGGCGTTGCTCGCCGAGCGGATGTCCGCTGTCGAGCCGCAGATCAGCGTCGACCGCCAGGTGGTGCTGCGTGCGGCGCGGCACCCGCTGCTGGTGCTCGCCGGCGATGAGGTCGTGCCCAACGATCTGGAGATCGGCCCCGCGACCACGACGCTGGTGGTCACCGGCCCGAACACCGGCGGCAAGACCGTGCTGCTCAAGACCCTGGGGCTGTTCGCGCTGATGGCCCGTACCGGGATGCACCTGCCCTGCGGCGACGGCTCGCAGATCGCTCTGTTTGGCGCGGTGTTCGCGGACATCGGCGACGAGCAGAGCCTCGAGGCGCACCTGAGCAGCTTCTCGGCACACCTGGAGACGATCCGCGAGATCCTGGCCGGAATCGACGAGCGTAGCCTGGTGCTGCTCGACGAGGTCGGCGAGGGGACCGACCCGCGCCAGGGCGTAGCCTTGGCCACGGCGCTGCTCGAAGTGCTGGCGTCGCGCGATTGCCGCACGATGGTCACCACCCACTTCGCCGAACTCGCGGCCCTGGCCGAGAGCCGCGAGGGATTCGACAACGGCAGCGTGGAGTTCGACGAGCGGCGGATGGTCCCGACCTACCGCTTTCTGCCGCGGGTTCCCGGCCGCAGTTCCGCGCTGTCGATCGCTCGCAAACTGGGACTGCCCGTTGAACTGATCGACCGCGCCGAGCAGCTCGTCGGCTCGGGCGCGAGCCTGATCGAGGGCGCGATCGAACGCCTCGACCGCGAACGCCAGAAGCTGATCGATCAGTCGAACAAAGCCGCGCAGTACGCGCATCAGGCCGCGGAGGAGCGCGAAAAGCAGCGCAAGATCACCCGGCGTTTACGCGAGCGCCGCGAGGAGCTGCAACGCAGGACCGCGGAGAATATCCGGCGCGAGGCCGACCGCGCGCGGCAGAAAATCAAGACCGCGCTGGCCGCGTTCCGCTCCGAGCCCTCGGACCGAACTGCCCAGGGGGCGCGCGAGGAGATCCGCCTGGTCGAACGCCTGGTGGTCCAGGCGGCGCCCGAAAAATCCTCGCAACGTAAAACCATCGAGAGCGTGCTGATCCACGACTGGTCGGCGCTACGGCCCGGCGACGAGGTAGTGGTCGCGCCGATGAACGCCCACGGCAAGCTGGTCACCGGCCCGGACCACCGCAGCGAGGTGCGTGTGCAGCTGGGCTCGGCGGTGATCACCCTGGCGGCCGACGACGTGGCGCTGCCGCTCCGGGGCGCGAGTGGTGGAAGCGAGACGATCACCCGCATCAGTCTCGAGCGAGAAACTCCCGCCGATGCTGCGACGCTTGGGAACGATGCGAACCGGCTGGACCTGCGCGGGACTATCGCCGAGGAGGCCCTGGCCCGCACCCAGTATTTTCTCGACCGTGCGATGCGCGACAGCCGCGGCCGGGTAACGATCATCCACGGCCACGGCTCGGGCGTACTCAAAGGGCTCGTGCGCGAATACCTGACGCAATCCCCCTACGTGGCCTCGTGGCGACCCGGCGAGCGCGGCGAGGGCGGCGGCGGCGTGGCGATCGTCGAGCTCGAGTTGCTTTAAGCGCGCATCCGTAAAATAATTTGGGTCAACTCGCGTCGAATGCAATATGGTTCATCAAGTGCGCCTCAACCTCTGCGTTGCATCGCACTAGGGAGGGATTGCATGAGTCCTGGTCAGCAAACTTGCTCCAGCTGCGGCACGCCGAACCTGCAAAACGCCATTGTCTGCAGCAACTGCGGAGCCAGGATGCGCTTGGTCAGCGCGCCGAGGGCCGACCGCCAGCGCGAGCTGGAGATTGTGCTCGAGGGCGTTGCGGCCGACGAGGTGCAAAAAATTAAAAGCCTGCACCAAGAGCTGACGGAAAAACCCGAATCGTTGGCCCTGCATATGCAACTGGCCCAGCACTATAAGGATGCCGGGATCAAAGACCGGGCGATCGAACATTTCGAGGCCGCCGACAAGCTCTCGCCGGGCAACGTGCTGATCAAGGAACGGCTGCGCCGGCTCAAGGGGCTGCCGCCGTTACGGCCCGAGCCCAGCGGCTCCGACGACGATTCGCAATCCGCGGACGGCCGCAGCTTGCCGTGGCTGAAGATCATTGGCGTACTGATCCTGCTGCTGGTGGCCGCGGCGGCCCTCAAGGTTTTCGTCTTTCCCTCCACCGTGCGCGTCGCCGGCTACGCCAAGTTCGATGCGATCAATCCGCGCTTTAGTCCGGACGGCAAGTACGTCGCATTCGTTAAAACGCCCAAGTTCACGCTGTTCGGTGCGTTCGACCAGTTGCGCGACGCCGTGCAGCACCGGGCTCCGGCCCAGGATTCGACGCTGATCGTCAAGAAGTTTCCCGGTGGCGAGGAGATCGAGCTGGCGCAATTTACGGCCTGGGAGGTCTGGGACCTGGGTTACTGCTGGCTTCCGGGAAAAGAGGAGCTGGTGTACCAGGCCTCCGGGGAAGACGGCAAACCGGTGCTGTATCGCGTGGAACTCAGGCGACACAAAACAACGATGATCGCCCAGGGGCATTCGCCGGCAGCCAGCCCCGACGGCTCCTACCTGGCCTACATCGCCATGAGCCGCGGCAGCTCCAACGTTTACAATTGGGGCCCGGAGCTGCTGCACGTCATGCGCCTCCAGGAAGAGGGCCAGCCTACGGTCAAGACGGTCTCGGGCATCGTGGCCTCCAACCCGGTCTGGTCGCCCAACGAGAATCTGCTGGCGTTCCAGGGCCGACCCACCACGCGCGCGCGCAGCTTCACCACCGAAGACTTGGGTCGCGTCGTCAGCGACGACATCTACACCTATCGCCCCGGAGTGGGCGCACTGAAGCTGACCAACGACGGCCTCTCGACCAGGCCGTTCTTCACGCCCGATGGATTGAGAATCGCCTTTCACCAGCACTCCTCGTCCGACGAGGTGGGCAACGTGCTAATGATCGTCGACGCCATCGGCGGGCTGGCCCAGCCGATGCTGGCTCCGGCCGATAACTACGAGGGTTTTGGCGAGGCGGCGTTCTCGCCGCACTCGAAGCAACTGGCGTTCGAGGGAATCTTTATCAACCCCAACAAGCCGGTGAGCAACAGCATGGTTACGCCGCTGGGAGTGTTCGGCGGCGAAGCCAACTACGTTACAGACCTGTTCCTGGTCAACCTCGACGGCAGCGATCTTCGACGGCTGGAGAGCTCGCGCCACCCCTACAAAACCGACCCGATGTTCCACCCGACCCGCAACTGGCTGGTCTACCAGGTGCAGTACGTGGACCTGCACAAGGAAATCTGGGCGACCAAGGTCAACTAGCACGCAACATCGTCCATTGCGACGTAAGTTGAATTCCGCTATCTTCGCATTGGCGGTACACGAGGCGATTGTTGCCTCGCTCTAAACCCCAGCAGAGCACCCGACGGACACTTGAATCTAAACCTGTCAACTCTCACACTGTCAATCGATTGGCAAAGCCATCTTCCAAAAAGCATTGGCTCGATTACCAACCACCAAAAACAGCTCCCCATGTTCGCAAAGGACCAGAAGATCGTCGCTGATATCGAGCAGCAACTCCCTATGGTCCCCTCTGAGCACCACCTTGTTCTCGGCGATGCTCGCAAGATGGATTTTATCGAGCACAACAGCGTACATCTGGTTCTGACGTCACCTCCATATTGGACTTTGAAAGAATATAGGAAAACCGATCAACAGATGGGCCATATCAAAGATTATCAACTGTTTTTAGAACAGCTCGACTTGGTCTGGCAGCAGTGCTTCGACGCCTTGGTCCCCGGTGGAAGACTGATCTGCGTTGTAGGCGACGTCTGCCTTTCCAGACGGAAAAACGGCGGCAGGCATATGGTCGTTCCACTACATGCCTCCATTCAGGAACATTGCAGAAATATCGGCTTTGACAACTTAGCCCCAATTATTTGGCATAAGATCGCCAACGCTTCATATGAAGTGGAAAATGGAGGCGGCGGTTTTCTCGGGAAGCCCTACGAACCCAATGCAATAATTAAAAACGATATCGAATTCATTCTAATGGAACGCAAGCCCGGGGGCTATCGAAAGCCCAGCGTACCTGTACGCGTCTTGAGTCTGATTCCCGAGCAAAAACACCGGTTGTGGTTTCAGCAGATATGGACCGGTCTGACAGGAGCTTCCACCAAGGATCATCCAGCCCCCTACCCTTTGGAACTGGCCGAACGACTGATCAGGATGTACAGTTTTGTCGGAGACGTAGTTGTGGATCCGTTCCTGGGCTCCGGAACAACCTGCCTGGCGGCCGCTCGTGTTGGCCGAAACAGCATTGGAGTAGAGACCGACCCTGAGTACTTTAAGTACTCGGCAACCCGTGTCCGTAGAGAAACTGAAGGTCTGTTTACCAACGCTAAAATAGAAATCCACTCATGAACACTGTTGACCAACGGATAAGGCAAGCAGTCAAGACATTCTGGCAAACCAGAGAGCTTCAACAACGCAAACAAAGTATGGCAGGCAATATAGACCAAGGCAGTAGAGGAGCAGCCACCGGGGGCAAGCAGCTCGATGGATTCCTCGACATGCTCTCGGAACTTCTGCTTGAAGCCGGTGTACCCGAAGACACGATCTTTCGAACGAAAAAAGGGAAAACCGACATCCCGGGCTTTTTCAGACCGATGAAGGAATGGGATCTTATCGTAATTATTGACAACCAACTTATTGCAGCGATCGAACTCAAGTCACAGGTCGGCTCGTTTGGAAACAACTTCAACAATCGAATCGAAGAGTCCCTGGGCAACGCTACAGATCTGTGGACTGCCTATCGCGACGGTGCCTTTAACAGTTCGCCACATCCGTGGCTGGGCTACTTCATGCTCTTAGAGAAAACAGATGGCTCCACCAAGCCAGTCAGGGTAAACGAAAGTCATTTCCCAGTGCTTAAAGAGTTCAAGGGCGCATCATACGCTGAAAGGTATCGCCTATTCTGTGAAAAACTAATGGCCGAGCGTCTGTACAGCGCATCCTGCTTGATCCTTTCAGATCAAGATCGGGGTCAACAGGGCAGCTATTGGGAACCATCGCCAATCGCCTCAACTAAAAACTTCTTCGGCTCATTGATCGGCCATCTGAACGGGCACTTGACCACGCATCGCTGAACCGACAGCTCACCATTACATTTCAACCAGCATGCTGCGTACCGCGTCGGCCTGGGGCGAGCTCGGATGTTTGCGCAGCAGCTCGTCGTAAAACTTTTTGGCGCGTGGGCCGTCCCGCAGCTTGTCCTTACAGATCCCGGCCGCGGCCAGCAGCGCCTTGGCGGCCAGGCTCGAGCCGGGCGCGACGCGCACCGACTCGAGGTAGTATTCGACGGCATGGTGGTAATCCGTACGGGCCTTGAGCTGCGAGGCGAGCTTGAAATAGGGCAACGGGCCCAGATCGGGATCGTACCCGCCGTCGCGCAGTTTGCGCAGAAAGCCCAGCGCGCCGTCGGGATTTTCCGCGAGCAGCAGGCCGGAGATGGTTCGGCGCGCCTGCTGCAGCGCTGCACCGTCGCGGCCCTGATCGAGCAGCACGCGCGTGTGCAGACCCAGCGCCTCGGGGGTATGCGGGTTCTCGCTCAGGTAGGCCGCGATCTCGCGCGAGGCCTCGGCAACGCGGTTGACGTTGAGCAGATCCTCGACAAGTATCAGACGCTCGTCGGGCTTAAACAGCGGCTGGTACCAGTTGTCGGCATCCTTAACCTCCTCGGGGGTCAGCCGATCCTCCAAGCCCAAACGTTTGATGGCCAGGGCCGCGGCCACTCCGAACAGGAACCCGCCGATGTGCGCCGAAAAGGCCACTCCCGCGCCCTGCCCCTCGGCCAGCAGGGCGAAGGTCACCTGCAGGGCCAACCACAGCGGCAGCATGATCCAGGCCCGCACCTCGAACGGCCACCAGAACACGAACATAAATGTGAAGTAGAAGCGGATCCTGATATTGGGAAAACGTACCAGCGCCATGCCCAGCAGCGATGAAATCGCGCCGCTGGCCCCGACCAGCGGCGTCTGAGCGCCCCAGTGAAAGACGGCGTAGAACAGGCTCGCGAACACACCGCCGGACAGATAGAGCAGCAGCAGTCCCCAGCGACCGTAACGATCCTCAAACGGCGGTCCGGCCAAATAGAGAAACAGCATGTTGCCCAGCAGGTGCCCGATGCCCGCGTGCAGGAATAACGAGGTCAGCAGAGTCCAGGGCAGAAACCTGCTGGGCTTGAATGCCAGCAGATCCGTCAGCGTATCGACGGGAACGAAAACCAGGGCGATTGCGGTTAGGGCTAAGCAGACGAAGTTGACGCCGATGAGCCCGAAAGTGAGCCACGGCCAGCGCTTAAGGCCCTGACCGTGTCCCACCGGGAGCAGCATCGCGTCAGTCGAGCGCCAGCGGCTCGTACGCGGTCAGCCGGCCGAATTCCTCCAGCCGTCGCAACACCTCGCCTTGCTCGAGCGCACCCAGGCGTTCCAAGGAGAAGCTCTGCACGTTAAAGCTGGCCATCACCGATCCGGCGACCACCGCCTGCCGCGCGGTGCGCGAATTCAGGCTGCCGGCGCGCGCCAAATAGCCGACGAACCCGCCGGCAAAAGTGTCGCCCGCGCCCGTGGGGTCGTGCACCTCGTCGAGTAAAAACGCCGGCGAACAGAACAGCTCGTCGTCGATGATCAGCAGTGCGCCGTGGGCTCCGCGCTTGATCACCAGGGTCGAAGGACCCATGGCGCAGACCTTGCGCGCCGCGGCGATCAGCCCGCGTTCGCCCGAGAGCATTTGCGCCTCGGTCTCGTTAATCAGCAGCACGTCGACCTCGGACAGCACCCGCCGCAGTGCTTCGAGCTTGCCCTCGATCCAGAAGTTCATCGTATCCAGCGCCACGATCTGCGGATTGCGCACTTGGCGCAGCACGTCCAGTTGCAGCTCGGGATCGATGTTGGCCAGGAACACCACCTCGCTGTCGCGGAAATGCTCGGGCACCTCGGGCCGAAACTCGGCGAACACCCCCAGCTTGGTGTCGATGGTGCGCGCGTCGCCCAGCTCATGACCGTACTCGCCGATCCAGTGGAACGTCTCGCCCGCAGTGCGCACCAGCCCGCTGGTGTCGATCTCGTGCTCGTTGAGAAAGCGTACGTGCTCCTCGGGGAAATCCTCACCAACCACGCCGACCAACCGCACCGGCGCAAAGAAACGCGCTGCCGCGCTGAAGTAGGTCGCCGAGCCGCCCAGGGCGCGCTCGACCTTGCCGTAGGGCGTGCTGATCGTATCCAGGGCAACCGAGCCCACAACCAGAATGCTCATCTTCTCTCCTGTCTGCTGTATGCCGTCGATGTCCGGGTTATTCTGATTATTCGGATTATCCGCGATCCGGCGCAATCTTTCCATTTTGATTTGCCACGGATATCTGAGACGAACATCGGATAACAGTAGTCCGTCGATCCGGTCGGAATTGGAGCTTCACGGCTAACCCGTTGGAATTTCGAGACCAGCGTCCCTGGCACGAATGTTGATATTCATCTTAACAACACGGCGGGGCCGCGTAGGATGAATGAAACCGGACTGACGTAAAGCCGTGGAGCGATCAGGACGAACTTCGCCTGCCGCGGCCCTGCCGTTTCTAGTCCGAACTACTGCCCAAGATTTTCCTCGAAGAAATCCCACAGGTCCTGATTGTTCAGCTCGCCGTACTGTGCGGCGTAGTACGGCATTGGGCAGGTCGTGTAATCGTTGATCAAGTCGTGATAGGCCCATAGTGGGGGCACCGTGTCGTCGAGAAAGCGCCCCACGTCATCCAGCCAGCAGTAGGTCGAATTGAAGTCGCCCACGAACGCGGCGAACCCCTGGTCGATGCGCACGCTGAGGTTGACCGACGCCGCGCCGCCCGAGTGGCCCAGCAGCCCCAGGGCGTCGGCATCCACCGTGTTGTCGCGCCACCCCAGATAGCGCAGATACTTGTGCATCAGCAGGGTCTCGTAATAGCGCAAGCCCTGAAAAGTGAAGCCCTCGATCAGCAGATCCATGGTGGTGGTGCGCTCGTAGTCGCCGCCGCACAGCGCGCGGCTGTGCGGGATCAGCACCACGTATCCGCGCCGCACCGCGCCGCTGCCAAAGGTCTGGCCAAAGGTCCCCTGGGGGTACTCGGTGTGGCCGTGACGCACTACGATCGCCGGTAGTTCCTCTCCGTCGTCGGGAATCGCCAACAGCGCTTCGAACGATCCGATGTAGGGGTCGCTGAACACGATTCGCTGCTGCAGCGAGTTGGTCTGCTGCTCCTGGGAGACGATTACGGTCCACAGCGGCCGCTGGTCAATGCCCTGGATCAGGAAATCGACGTTGAGCGCCTCGAGCACAATCCGTCGCATTTCCTCGGGCTCCAGCGGGCCCTCGACTATCGGCACGTCGCCACCCTCAATGGCGTCGAGTTGCGCCAGCAGCTCGTCGAGCCCGCCGGGCAAGGGCGCGGCGAATTGCTGAGCCTCGATAATAAACTGCTCGTAATCCTCGTAACACGAGCAGCCGTATTCGTCGCCCGGAGCGCAAATCCAATCGGACCCCAAGTCGTACTCCTGGAACACGCAAAACGGATTGTCGCACTCGTCCGGCAATTCGTCGTCGTCATCATCGTCGTCAGCGTCGTTGTCGGATCCGCCCCGCGCGTCTGACTCATCGCTGCTGCCCTCGCAGGCCGCGGTGGCGCAAACCAGCAGCAGTAAAACCATCACCCACAGCAGTGAGATACGATTCATTGCAACCCTCTCAGCGCATGGCGAGAAAATCGACGGTCACCAGCACCTGGCGACCGCCATAGGGCCCGTCGATGAATACCACGCCGATGCCCACGAAGTTGACCTCCGAATCGATCACGTTGCGCCGATGCACCGGGCTGCCCATCAGCCCGCGGTGCGCGTCCTGGATCGTCTCGGCGCGGGCGATGTTCTCGGTGACGCGCGACCACTTGATCCCCGCGGCGTCCACGCGATCCGAGACGTCGCCGCGGCCCGGCGAGAGGTGCCCGACGAAGTTGTTCTGCGCCATGTCGCGGCTGTGCCCACGGGCCACGTCGGACAGCGGGCCGTAGAGCGTAAGCGGAGTCAGACCGGCGCTGATCCGCTCGTCGTTGATCAACATCAGGATCAGGTCCTCGGCCTCCTGCTCGTTGCGGATATCCCAGTCGATCTCCGTGTAGGGGCTGACCGAGGCCTGCGACTGCGCGGCCGCGGGTCCCTGGCACTGGACCTGAAACAGCGCGCCGACCTCCGGGCCGTAGTCGCCCTCGAAAGTCACCTCGATGGTGTACGCGCCGCCGCCGGCGTTGAAGTTTAATTCGGCGAAACGTTTACCGCCCGCTGCGCCGCGCAGTTCCACGGGCAGCTCGCGGCCCGCCGGGTCGCTGAAGTGCAGGCCGACGTTCTTCACGCCGCGCGCCGGTGCAATCGACAGGCTCTGGCGCGTTCCGCCCGCGACCTTGCGCGGAAGCGTGCCCAGCAACACCGGCCGCTTAGTCATGATCAAGGTGATGAAGCTCACCCGCGAGAGCATTCCGCCGGAGACGACCCCCACGCCCACGTGGGTCATGCCCGCGTTGCGCACCTGCTCCACCAGCTTGTCCAGCGACGATCCGATGAACTCGTCGACCCCGTGGGAGTTGCCCAGGTGGATCATGATCCGGCCGTCGGTCACGCCCGCATCGTTGAGCTGTCGCTTGATCTCGTCCGAATCGAAGACGTCGACGCGCTCGATGCCGTTGGCCTGCAGATAGGCGCTGATGTGGCGGCAGACCAGCACCATCCGCGGATCCATACTCAGGATCGTAAGGCCGCGGCTGCGCAACGCATCATTGACCCGATCGGCCACCTGCTGCTCGTCTTTGGAAATCTCGACCCGCGGCGCGGGGGCGTTGTAGTAATCGCTGATGTATCGCGGATGGTCGCCGCCGAAAAGGCCGGCCACCACCAACAGTGCCGCGACGATTTTTAGTGTGCGCATGAGAAGGGATTATAGAATGAATACCTAGCGCAGTACGAGTACCACGGCCAGCCGCGCGGCGCAGTGGCATAACAGTCTCGGATGTGGCATAGGTAGCATATGAATTTCTTTTCCTGTCCTCGATGCCAGGAGCAAATCAGCGCCGAGGCGCCCACCTGCCCGTTCTGCGGTTTGAAGCAGCCGGCGCGCTACCAGTCGATGATGCAGCAGGCGCAGATAGCTCAGCCTGCCAAGCCCAACGCGGAGCAGCCCAAGCCCAAGCCCGCCAGCCGTTGGCTGCGAACCGCGGTGATCATCATCGCCTTTTTGGGCCTGGGCGTGATGCAGTACGTGCGGCAGGCCGAGACCGAACGGCAACAGATGGAGACCTACGAGCAACAGGCGGCTGCCGCACAATCGGTGTCTGCCTATCCGGCAAGCGAACAGATCGCCCAGAGCATGGACGCCGAACAGATTTCCGAGCAGATCCTGCCCGGAATGACCATCGAACAAATCGAGGCCCTGCTCGGAGTCACGCCGGGCACCACCGAAATCAAGCAATCGCCCACGCATAGCGGGACCGCGATCTGGCTGGTCAACAACGGATGCCAGGCGGTGATGGTCATTTTCGAGGCCGGCGAGGTGATCGAGCGCTCGTGGTTCGCGGTCGACTGTTAGACCGAATTATCCACGAAGCTTCTGCTGCAGCACACAATCTGCTAGCAATAATTTCGTTATCCTCGCCAATCTGGGCTAACCCCGCCGGGAGGTTTTCTTGCGCGACAACCTGCTCGATTACGGCGAGCCCCAGCTCGCCGCGCTGATCAGCGATCTAGGCAAGGAGCGCTACCGCGCGGCGCAGGTGTTGCGCTGGATCTACCACCAGGGCGTGGTCGATTTCGAGTCGATGACCAACCTGGCCAAAGTGTTCCGCAGCCGGATGGCCGAGCGCTTCAGCGTGGACCTACCGCAGATCGAACAAGAGCAAATCGCGGCCGACGGCACGCGCAAGCTGCTGATGCGGCTGGCCGACGGCCTGGCCGTGGAGGCGGTGCTGATCCCCGAACCGCGGCGCATGACGCTGTGCGTCAGCACCCAGGTCGGATGCCGTATGGGCTGCGCGTTTTGCTCGACCGCCGCGCTGGGCCTGCGGCGCAACCTTCGCCCGGGCGAGATCTGCGGCCAGTGGCTGGCGGCGATGCTCTTGCTGCGCTCCGAGAACGGGCGCGAGATCAGCAACGTAGTGCTGATGGGCATGGGCGAACCGCTGGACAACTTCGAGAACGTGGCCCGCGCCTGCGAGATCATGCTCAGCGCCAACGGGCCGAACCTCTCGACGCGGCGGCTGACGCTCTCCACCGTAGGCCTGGCCGACCGCATCGACGAGATGATCCGGCGCACGGGCGTGAGCCTGGCGGTAAGCCTCAACGCGCCGGACGACGCCACGCGCGCACGGATTATGCCGATCAACCGTCGTTTCAACCTCGAGCGGCTGTTCGACGCGCTGGAGCGTGTGCAACTGGCGCACCGCCGCCGATTCACATTCGAGTACGTGCTGATCGCCGGGGTCAACGACTCGGACCGCCAGGCGCGGCGGCTGGCCACGCTGATGGGACGGGTGCCCTCCAAGGTCAACCTGATTCCACTCAACCCCGGTCCCGGTATAGACTACGCCCCGCCCGAAGAGCGGCGTGTGCGCGAGTTTCAACAGATACTGCTCGATGCAAACGTGGCCGCGATGGTTCGCAAACCCCGCGGCTCGGACATCGCCGCCGCCTGCGGTCAATTAGTGGCAGAATTAAAGCCCCTCGGAGGATCCCAATGAGCGACAAAGTAATCGGCGTCATCGGCGGCAGCGGCCTGTACCAGATGGACGGGATGACCGACGTGCGCGAGGAGCGCATCGACACGCCTTTCGGCGAGCCCTCGGACGCGCTGGTGGTGGGCAAGCTCGGCGACGTCACGCTGGCGTTCCTGCCGCGTCACGGGCGCGGCCATCGGCTGATGCCCTCTGACATCAACTTCCGCGCCAACATCTACGCACTCAAGCAAATCGGCGCCCAGTGGATCATCTCGGTTTCTGCCGTGGGCAGCCTCAAGGAGCACATCGCGCCGGGGCAGATCCTGATCCCGGACCAGTTCTTCGACCGCACCAAATCGCGCGTGCCCACGTTCTTTGGCGAGGGGATCGTGGCCCACGTGGCGTTCGCCGATCCGGTCTGCTCCGAGCTGGCGCAGATCCTCTACGACGCGGGGATCGAGGTCGGGGCGACGATCCACCAGTACGGCACCTACATCTGCATGGAGGGCCCGCAGTTCTCCACGCGCGCCGAGAGCAACGTCTACCGCAGTTGGGGCATGGACGTGATCGGCATGACCAACATCCCCGAGGCCAAGCTCGCGCGCGAGGCCGAGATCTGCTACGCCACGATGGCGATGTGCACGGACTACGACTGCTGGCGCGAGCCGGACGACGACGTGAGCATCGAGTCGATCCTCGAAATCATGAACAGCAACGTGGTCGTGGCGCAGAAGCTAATCGCCGCGGCCGTGCCCAAGATCGGCGGCGAGCGCAACTGCAAATGCGCCTCGGCCCTGGAGTACGGGATCATCACCGACCGCGCGGTGATTCCCGAGCAGACCGTGCGCAAGCTCGGGCCGATCGTCTCAAAATATTTAGCCTGAACAATCCAGGCTCTGGGTCAATCATCAGGACCCGGCTGCGGCTTGAAAAAACCCTGAATCATGCCCAGTCCATAGGCGATCGGGTTGAGCGAGAGAATCACCCAGGCCCAGCCCAGGCAGTCGATACGTCGCGCCTTGATCGCCAGCGCCGCGGCCAACAACAGGGTCGCAACGAAGTAGCACAGCGGCAATGCCAGCGGCCGCCACAGCAACCCCAAAGGCGTCAGCGCCAGGCACAGCACCACCAGCGGCGGCACCAAGAACTTGAGCTGAAAATGATCTGGGTGTTTACGGATAATCTGCGTGCGGCCGCGTCCGTAGAGTTTGACGTTGCGCAGCCAGGAGCGCAGGTCGGGGCGCATCTTGTGCTGCACCACGCAGTCGGCCAGATAGACGATGCGCAGCCCCGCGTTGCGCAGGCGGTGGTTGAGCTCCGGGTCCTCGGAGACCATCAGGAATTTTTCGTCGAATCCGCCGATCCCCAGCACGCGCTCGCGGTCGTAGAGGATGTTCAGCGTGGGTATGTGCTCCACATCGCGGTCGCGCTCAAAGACCATCCCCTGCACCGAGCCGTGGCTGCCGAAGAAGCTGCGCAGGGTGATGCCCAACGCGTCCATGAAGCGGCCCTGCCCGGCCAGCGGCACGTTGCCCCCGCCCACCGCCACCACCGCCGCGTCGCGCTCATGGTGCGCGCGATAGCCCTCGAGCAGCCTTCCGACCCAGTGCGGCGGGACCACGCAGTCCGCGTCGGTAAAAGCGATTAAGGGCTGCTGGGCCTCGCGTAGCGCCAGATTGCGGCTGATCGCAATCCCGCGCAGCGAATTGTCGACAACGCGCAGACCAGGCAGCCGGTCGGCAAAGCTGCGGGCGATCTCCACGGTGTGATCGCTCGATGTGTTGTCCACAACCATCACGCAAAATCGCGAGCGGTCGATGTTCTGGGCGACCAAGCTCTCGAGCAGTTCGGGTAGGTTGCGCTCCTCGTTGCGGGTGAGGATCGCCACGCACAGTTCAGCCACGGCCGCTCCCCAATAAATAGCGCACGAAGCTTAGGCCGGCGCGTAGCGACCGCAGCCCCTCAACGGGCCGAGTCAGCAGTTGCAACAGCTTCTTGGCCAAATAGCGCGGCCGGAAGTGGAATCGCCGCGAGGCCTGCTCGCAGAACTCGAACATCCGCTGCGAGGAAAGTCCGGGCAGCGAGAGCACCGCGCGGTGTCGGCCCTGCCCGTCGACCCACTGCGCAGTGTCCGTGCTGGTCAGGGCCTGGTGCTGCTCGGCCCAGGCAAAAGCCTCGGTCCCCGGATAGGGAAACAGCGGGTAGAACTGCGCGCTGTCCGGATTCAGGCGGATCGCGTGTTGCAGCGTGGCCTGCATGGTCTGTTCGGTCTCGCCCGGGAATCCGACCATGAAGCAGCCGTGGACCAGCACGCCGAGCTCGGCCGCGTCCGCGGCAAAACGGTAGGAGCGCTCGAGGGTGATTCCCTTGTGCATCTCGTCGAGCAGCTGCTGCGAGCCGCTCTCATAGCCCACGGCGCAGGCGCGAAATCCCGCGTCGCGCATGGCGCGCAGCGTCTCGCGGCCGGTGGTCACGCGCACGTTGGCGAACCACGGCAGCCGCAGGCCGCGGCCGCGGATCAGCTCGCAGATCGCCAGCACGCGAGACTCGTCGGCGGTGAACGTATCGTCCTCGAACACGATCTCGCGCACGGTCGGCATGTTGCGCTCGATCCACTCCATCTCGCCCACCACGTGCTCGGGGCTGCGCGCGCGATATCGTCTGCCGTGCATGGTCTGGGGGTAGACGCAGAAAAAGCAGCCGTTGGGGCAACCGCGGCCGGAGATCAGCATTGCCATGGGAAAGCCGGACAGGCTGAAGCGGTAGTCGCGCGGGTCGAGCTGCGCGGCGTAGACCGGCGCGATCCAGGGCAACTGATCCAGGTCCTCGATCGGCGCGCGCCCGGCGGTGCGCACGATCGCGTCGTCAGCGCGCCAGGCCAGGCCCGGCACATCGAGCGGATCGCCGTCCCCGGCCAGAACATCGGCCAGCTCGGCGATGGTCAGGTCGTACTCGCCGATCGCCACGCCGTCAACGGGAGACGCGGCCGCGAGGCAGCTCTCGGGCAGGGCCGAGACGTGGGTTCCGACCAGCACCACCCGCGCACCGCTAAGCCGCCCCTTGAGCTGCGCGGCGATGCGCGCGTCGCTCTCAAAGCTCGGGGTCGAGGTGTCGAGCACCACCAGGCCCGGCCGCCAATCGTCCAGCAGCTCGAGCGTGGCATCCAGGCCCAGGCCCGAGGCCGGCGCGTCGAGCAGCAGACACTGGTGCCCGCGCTGTTCGAGCAGCGCGACAGCGTGCGCCAGCCAGTAGGGGTAGTACATCGTGCCGCTTTTGATCACGCCCGGACTGCGCTGAGAGCGCGAGTAACGGCCGATGAACGGCGGATTTACACAGGCGATCCTCACTGTTGCGGGCCGTTCCCCAAAAGCTCGTCGAGCTGGGCGCGGCGCTTGATCTGCAAGTGGCTGAGCATCCGTCCCAGAGCGCCCAGAGCGAAAGCCTGGACCCCGAGCACCACGCACAGTCCGGCGAGGATCAACTGGCTCCAGTGCACGGCGATGTGGCCGCCCAGCGCATACTGCAACAGCGGCCGCAGACCGAGCAGACCGCCGATTACCAGCAGCGCGGCGCTGGCCCCGAGCAGCACCGCCTGGCCCAGGACGCGGCTCATCAACCCGGCGATCGGTCGATGTCCGGCCGAACGCGGATGGAGCAGAGCGGCAGCTTGTTCGCCGAGCACGCCCACGCTGAGCAGCGTAGCGCCGCCCACGGCGAACGCGACCACCGCGATGGCGCGGAAGATCATCGAGTCGGCGACCTTGCCCGTGGCCGCGTAGTCGACCAGCATACCGCCGCCGAAACCCAGGGCTAGGATCAGCAGCAGCAGCGCCGGCGCGCCGAACAATCTTAACGGTCGGTAGGTCAGCGCGATATCGAGGATCACCACCAGAAAGCGCATTCCGTCGCCGAGCACGTTGAGCTTGCTCTCGCCCACCCGCTCCTCATAGGTCATCGGCACCTCGACGATCTTCAACCCCTCGTCGAGCACCGCGCGGCAGCTCATCGCCGGGGTAAAGTGCAGGCCGTCGGGCAACGGATAGAGGTCGGGCAACCGCTCGCGCCGGATCACGCGCATGCCGCTGGCCGCGTCGGTGATCTCCGACTCGCCGATGATGTTGATCAGCCGACGGTAGAGCCGGTTGCCCAGCCGTCGCGTGGCGGGCATGCGGCTCTGGGGCGTCATGCGCGACCCGAGGCAGACATCGGCGTTCTCATTGTGCAGCTTATTGACCAGTTCGACGAACACCAGCGGATCGCAGGTGCCGTCGGCGTCCAAGAAACCGACCAGTTCGGCGTCCGACTCGGCGAACCCGCGCTTGATCGCCGCGCCGTAACCGCGGTTGCGCTCGTAAGCAATCAGCTTGATCTCGGGCTCGAACTCGCTAGCGATCTGCGCCGTGCGGTCGCTGGAACCATCGGAGACCACGGTGATCTGCACCTGTTCCAGAAGCGTGTCGCGCACCAGCGCCTCGCGCGCCGCCAGGCAGCGCTCGACAATGGCGCGGATCGCCTGCTCCTCGTTGTAGGCCGGAATAACGATGGTGAATTTCATCGGACCAGCCTCCTGATCGCCGCGGCGTTCCCCGCGAGCCGCGCGACCATCGCGCTGCGCCCCCGGGCCGCCATGGCAAGCTGCTTACTTGGATCGTCGAGTAACGAGCGCACAAGATCAAGGGCCGCACCGCTGAAATCGCCCTGGCCCGGATCGACCATCCACTGCTCGATCCCGGCGCGCCCGCACAGTTCGCGCACTTTGGCGTCGTAGTCCACCGCCACCAGCGGCACGCCGCAGTTCAGCCCGAAGATCAGCGGATGCAGCCGCATTGAGACCAGCAGCCGCGCCCGGCCGATCAGCGCCTGGACCTGGCCGGGCAACAGATCAATGGCCTCGATCACCGCTGTGGCGGTTTGGCCGCGCATCAGGCTCAAAATCCTGCGCGAGGTCAGCGTGTCCTCGGGGGCCATGCTCGCCAGCATCAGCAGCTGCATCCCGGCCTCTGCCAGGCCGTCGGCCACGATGGCCAGGCTGCGCTCCATGGCCGCGATGTGCTGGTCGCGGCGGCTGTAGAACTCGCTCATGCGAAACCAAGCGCAGGGCGTGATGATTGCCAAGGGTTGGTTGGGGTCGAGACCCGCACGCTCCAAGATCAGCTCAGCCTCGCTCTGCGGCGCGCTGGGCAGCTCCAACGCCGGGTCCGCGGTCAGCTCGACCCGCGACAGCCCGGCGTCGATTAAAACCCGGCGGCTGTGCTCGTCGCGCACGGTCAGCGCCTCGGCGTTCTCGAGGGCCAGGCGCACTCGCCGTTTGCCCGCGGATGATTCCAGCGGACCGGCGCCCACACCGATCACCCCGACCCGGCGTCCCATGCCGCGTGCGATTCGCAGTACGCCGCTGATCGCCGCAAAGTTGACGGGATTCAGGTCGTGCAGCCAGTAGCCTCCGGCGTAGGCCAGCGCGTCGAGCTGCTCGATGTGCAGCAACATGCTCAGCGCCTGGGCGCGCAACAGGAACGCGCTGATCGAGAGCCGACGCGGGTCGGCCTTCCCCGGCCTGAACAGCTCGTGACGCCTCGACGCCTCGCTCGGATCGTCCGGGTCGCCCAGCTTTAGCATGGCGTGGCCCGCCGGGCCGAAGGTGAACGAGTACAGCTCGGCGTGCGGCGCTACAACGCGCGCCTGCCGCGCCAGCGATTCGAGGATCGCCTCGTCGCCGATGTTGCCGCAACGATGCAGTGATATCAGTCCCAGACGAATGGCGCTTCTCCTTTTACTTGTCGCGCAGGGCTTTTCAGTGCTACCAAGTGAAGCTGTCTAAATATTGCTTGTTAGATCGTCAGGATTCAAGTTGAACCGATGGACCGGCTAAAAGCGGAAGCTGAAAAAACAGAACAAGCGTTGCCGCGTTGGCTGTGGCTGATCGCGCTGGTGCTGGGCCTGCTGCTGCTGGTGCGGCTGGCCGAGCCGCCCTACCCGCGCTTTGACTCCGGCGCCTACGTGCTCGGGGCGCGGGCCCTGGCGCGCGGCATGGGGCTGGTGAGCATCAACCATCCCGACCTGGCGCCGTTCACGATTTACCCGCCGGTGCTGCCCGCCTACCTCTCGCTGTTCGCGCGGATCAGCGAATCGCTGGCCATGCTCAAGCTGGGGATCATCCTCAGCGGCGCGCTGTGCCTGCTGCTGACCCTGCGCTATTACGGCCGCTCATGGGGTCCGCTGATCAGCGGTTTGGCGCTGCTGGCGATGGCCGGCTCGACCTTCTACCTGTTCTGCGGGCGCATTCAGGGAGAGGCGCCGTATCTTGCATGGACCTTGGCCGCGCTGCTGTGCCTGGAACAGTCGGTCAAACGCGACAGGCTCGGCGCGCACTTCTGGGTCGGTCTGGCCTGCGTGCTGTGCGCCGCACTCACGCGACAGATCGGCATCGCCCTGATCGTCGGGGCTGCGCTCTACCTGTTGCTGCGTATGAGCGGGGCCTGGCGCAAACTGCTGGCCGTCGGGGCGCTGGCGCTGTTCGTGGCGCTGCCCTACTACTTAACGATCGAAACCTTGCAGCCGGGCAACCTCTCGCCGTCGCAGACCAGCGTGCTGCGCACCAAGGGCTGGAGTCCGAACGGCGGGCAGATCGACCCGCTGTCACACAAGCTCGTCCAGCGGGTTGAAGACAACCTCGAACGCGCGAGCTGGTACGCGCCCCAGAGCCTGCTGCTGCGCGAAGACCGGGAGAGCCGCGGCGTGCGCTGGGCGCTGCGCGCGCTGTTCGGCCTGATGGCCATCGGTTGGCTGTACTCGCTGATCAGGCGCAGGCGCGCAGCCGACTTCTACGTGCCGCCGTATCTCGGGGTGGTGCTGATCATCCCCTGGCTGGTGGAGAATCGCTTCTTCACCGTGCTGATCCCGTTCATGCTCGACTACCTGGTATGCGGCGTGTTCGCGGTCGGCGGGATCGTTACGTTTGCGCTACGCCGCGACCGACGTTCGCTGGAGCGTCCGGCGCGCAAGGTTGCCGTAGCGTTGCTGGCGCTGATCGCGCTGATCAATATCGGCCTGCTCTCGACCTACGATGGCCGCAACAAGTGGTGCGCGCGCGACAACGGCGCGCACGCAGCGTGCATCGCCGCCACCAAGCTGCTCGACCCGGGCGAGATCGTGCTGACCCACGACTCGCTGGCGTTCTCCGCGCTGACCGGAATCCGCTCGCTGAGCTACATGCCCGGCGAGCAGAAGTACCTCGAGCCGTTCGACATCGGGCCGTACATGCGTAGCGGCGGACACATCGACGCGATCCTTTTTCCGCGCGACGATGCGCGGCGGGTGGCGCGCTTTATCGAACAGTGGGACCTGGTGCGCGTGCAGCTGGCCGACGCCGCGGGCTGGAACCTGCTGCGGGTCAGGGCTCGGACTGATCCAGGGCGGATATCACCGCTTTAAATTCGTCGATAACCAGGCCGCGCGCCATGCCTTTGGGCAGCCAGGTCTTGACGCGGGCCTCGATCTGATAGCCACAGGGCACCTCTGCGGGACATCTGAACTCGAGGTCCAGGCCGCGCAGCGCGCCGCGGTAGGCCTCGGTCACGCGCTGGTCCGACTTGAAACTCAGATTGCGTCGGGCCAGGTCGCGCACGTCCGGCACCTTGCACACGACTGCCTGCTCCGCCTCGCCCGTACTCACCGAGCACAACAGCAGCGCCGTACTTTGGCCGTGCACCACGCCCAGGTTCGTGACAATGCTCAACAGGTAGAGCCGCTCTGACAGTGCCGGATCGTCGAGGGAATACAGCGTCTCGATCACGTCCGCATCGATGCCGTCGAACCCGCTGTCGAGGTTCGCAAACGTCGCCGGGTCGAGCATTGCCGCGGCCAGGCTCTCGTAGTCCGCGGATTGGAACTGGCCGGAAATCTGCGCCTTGCTCTCGCCGAGCACCAGCCAGGCGATCAACAGCAGGGCCATCAGCGTAACGATCAGCGTTGAGACCAGCCTGCTAAGCAGGCTGCGTTGCGAGGAGTTCTTTGTATTAGATTGCATCGGCCAACCAATCGCGGATGATCCCCAGGGGCCTGAATTCGTCCCAATGCAGGGCCATCCGCCAGAAGGCGAAAATCAGCGCCGTGGTGAGCAGTACGTATCCTAAAGGCCGCAGCCAGCTTGGCGGCACAAGGCGCGGCGCGTCAAGCCCCAGGGCGAAGTACCAGAACAGCCGGTTCCAGTGCCAAGCCGCCACCGGAAACAGCACCAGCACCAGCAGGTTGTAGCCCAGCGCCTCGACGATCCGGCCGTGGGCCAGGGCCACGAACGCGCGGGTCATGCCGCAGCCCGGACACGGCAGGTTGGTCAAGTGCCGAAACGGGCACAGCGGCGGCCCGACGTTGCCGCTTTGCAGGGCAAACGCCGCGAGCAGCACTACGCTGAGCGCGATAAACTCCGGCGCGAACAGGTCGCGCAGGGCCGGGCGCAGGTTGTGCACGGACAAAGGGCCCCGGGAAAAATGCTCCGGGGCCCTGTACATGCGGATCTTCAGTCCGCCCTCCGCATCAACCCTGGGGCGGCGGAGCGGCTGCTTGCTGGGCCTGGGCGTCGACGATTTCGTTGATGCCCACGGCCATCTCATAGACACCCCACGGCGAGAGGAAGGCGTGGAGGATACCCAGATTCTTCGGCGGCAGTCCGACCTCGGCACGCAGCTCGTCGAGCAGCTTGCTGTGCTTGGGAAACACGACGAACAGCCAGCCGATGGCGCAGGTGCACATCGAGAGCAGCCAATCGACCACCCAATTGATCTTGGCGTCGGGCCGCTTGGCGTTAAAGAAACTTCCCACGTGCAGGAAGTACGGGATCAGCATCGTAAACAAGTTAATCACCAGGAAGACGATCGGGTCTTTCTTGTACTGCTGCATCTGCCCCTCCATAGATTTTTAAGATAGCACGCGTCGATCATAGAAAGAGGCCGGATCGCTTGTCAACGAAATCCGTCGGCCGCGAGGCGCTGCAAGGCTCGCGCAGCACCAACCTGCGTCGGTGGAATATCGACGAGAACGACGGGACAGCCCGGGTTACGGCCTTTCCAGCTGCGGCGTAACCGCCCGCATTCTGACGTCCGCCGGGATCTCGAGTCTGCCGATGATCGGCACGTCCATGATGATCGTGCTCTGGCCGGAGATCAGCG
Source organism: Candidatus Alcyoniella australis (assembly GCA_030765605.1). NCBI lineage: Bacteria > Candidatus Lernaellota > Candidatus Lernaellaia > Candidatus Lernaellales > Candidatus Alcyoniellaceae > Candidatus Alcyoniella > Candidatus Alcyoniella australis. The sequence continues at coordinate 13,084 of JAVCCG010000017.1, read as the reverse complement.
TGGCCATCCTGCCGTCGGCGGTGAAGTCCATTGCAGCGTCGAGGCTCAGCACCAACTCGTGAACCAGGAACCCGTTGAGCAGCTCGTTCTCCACGCTGAACTCGGTCTGCATCAGGATATCCAACCCCAGACCTCCGTCCCCGAGATCGTAGATATCGGCCGAGCCCGGATCAGTGGAGGCGATGATGATTCGTCCCATGTCCAGCAGCCCCGGCTCCTCCTTGGAACCCTTTTCGAGCGCCAGTTCGATGCTGGTGGAAGTCACGTGCATCAGGATCCCGGCCCCCAGGTCAAGGCCGAAGACTTGGCGTCCGCCGACGTCTTCCAGGCCGCGCGCAAAGGCGACCATGATCCCGCTGGCATAGCTCGATTCTTTGATCAATGCGATGTCCATCGAAATCGAGTTTTCCGGAGTCGGTTGCTCGCCGATGCCGAGGAACCCGCTGTCGTCGGCGTCAGCCACCGGCGCGATCATCAGCACCAACGGTATGTAGCCCAGCGACTCCACTGCGTTGAATTCGATCTCGATATCAGGCCCGCCTGCAAGGCGATTGGGCTCGGTATCGAGGCGCACGCCCTCGACGTTGGTTATGCTGTCGCCGATCGTCAGCCGATAAGTGGAGCCCGGCGTGAACTGCTCGTTGGGAATAAAACGCACCTGATGAAAACCGACCAGCCACGAGCCGTCCACCGCGCCCCCGGACGAGACGTCGATCATGCTGACGTTGACTCCCGGCTCCACGCTGTCGCGATCGATGGCCTGTCCAAAGAACAGATCGACCGGCATGTCGACCGCATGCGTTCCGCCCTGGCTGGGGCTGGTTGTGCCCAAAGTGGGAGCCTCGGCGCTGGCCTCGGACGCGCGGGTGGTGAAGGTCGAGCTGTAGCCTTGCTCCATTGCGTTGCCCAGCATGTCCTCGATGCCCGCATCGACCATCAGCGTGTATTGGGTCAGCGGCTCGAGGGGCTGCGATGGATGGAACACGGCGGTTGTTCCGCGGAACTTCCACAGGCCCTCGTGAGTTCCGCCGCGCAGACGGATTTTGCCCTCGAGGCTTGCGGGCAGCACCACATCGTCGAAGGTTACGGTCACCGGCTCGGTCAGCGGCGCGTTGTCGCTGTCGGGCACGGGCCCGACCGAGACCACCGAGGGCGGCGTGGTGTCGGGCTCGAAGTCGTAGGGATCTTTGGGCGGCTGGTAGCTAAGCGAGACCACGGTGGTGGCCCTTTCGCCCAATAAATCCAGGGTAATGTAGGAGCCCAGGTCCATGAACAAATCGCCGGTCTGCGGGTTGACCTCGGAAGTGCCGACCAGCTGCGTGCCGAGGATGTTCTGCGAGAACATCGCGTTGACCAGCGGCGTTTGGGCCACCAGCGCGGTGTCGAGGATCATGTACATCCCCGGCTTACCGCCGGGCGAGCCATAGAGATATTCCGCTCCGAGTTGGAAGCCGTAGACGTCGCTGAGCAGGGTCAGGGTCATCGGCCCGGACGTCACTCCGGTGGAGAGTTCGCCGCCCAGGCTCACGCCCAGGGCGCTGACGTTGACCTGCTGACCGCGCGGCAGCAGCACCGGCGTAATGTCGGGATTGGTTTCCGCGCCGCCCATAACCGATCGCAACGGCCCGCCGTGATAGACGTAGCCCTCGCCGATCAGCTTGCTGATCGTATAGAACGTGTTGGACGAGCGGCCGGTGACCTTGGACGTGGGCAGGTCGTCGATCTCGGTGTTGCCGCACGGCGTGTCCGGATCGTTGGCGCTGGGACAGTGCGTCACCGTGAGGTCGACCAGCTCGCCCGAGAATAGGGCCGTAAAGCCGTAGACGTACTCGATCAGGCTCTCGCCGTTGAGGTCCTCGATCCCGCTGCCGATGGTCAGCGTGTAGCTCTCGCCCACGATTAAATATTCGTCCGGGTCGATGGTCATTACGGTCCAGCCCGGCCAGATCGTCGTGGGCACCAGGCTCTCATCGCTGTCGCGGGTCAGCCGCACGGTATCGCCGTAGACCACGGTCGCGGTTTGGATCGGCTCGCTGAACGCCGCCCAAAGCGTGGCGATCTCGTAGACCCTGTTATCGACGATCGGCATCAGCGCGATCACCTCGGGACGGCGTCCCGCGATCGGGTTGTGCCCCTCGGTGCTGAACGAAACGTTCAGGCCGGTGAAACGTCTGCCGTCGATCCCGCTGATGCGGTCGCCGAAATGGATCACGTAATCGGTCAGTTGTTCCAGGCCCGGCTCGTGGTCGATCCAAACGCTGCGACCATCGACGGCAAGCTCGATGGGCAACTCGGTCTCGACGCCGTCGTCCACCCGCGCCAGGCTGATCTGCCCAGCGAGGCTCGATTGGTCCACGGGCTTGTCAAAGATGATCACCGGCCGCATGGCAAGGCTGACGTTCTGCTGACCGATGTAGGGCATGCACATCTCGATCTGTAACGCGCCGCTGGTCCAGGGCGGGTTGAGGTCTTCAAGCTCCTCGCCCTGGCAACCAAACAGCAGCGCGGCGAGCAGCAAAATCGGAATCAATCTACGTGCGATCTGCATCGTGCACCTCCAATCAGAAGCGCAGCGTGAGGCCCAGGCCTCCGGTGTGCATCATGCCCTCGGAGGCGTACTCATAGCCGTCGGATGTCTCCCAGGTCTCGGGGACAAGGTAGTGCAGCTGGTAATACGCGTCGAAGCTGATCGGCAGCGCCAGCAGCGGCGGTTTCTCCCAGGTGTAGCCGACTCCCAGGCTCGCCACGTGCTTGGCGTTGTCCACGGCCACGTAGCCCTGCATCAGCTCGTTGTCCGGCACGGGTTTGAACGTCCCGGGCTTGCTCAGCGGCGTGGGCTCGTAGGCGTAGCCGCAACGCGCGAACAGCCCGTCGAGGGGTTTGAACTCCAGGCCCAGTCGCGGGACGAACACATCCTTGAACTCGACATCGCTGTCCGCACGGCCCTGGTCCTTGTTGTAGTCGTCGACCTCATCGTTGAACCCGGCCCAGTTATGCCAGGCCGCGTCGACGCCCACGAGCATCCAGTCGGTGGCGTCCACGGCGAATCCCAGGGCGACCTGCTGCGGGGTGAAGTTGTCGCGGAAGTTCAGCGACAGCGGCAGGCCCGCGAGCTTGGACTGCGATACCGTGGCGTCGGTCTGCACGTCCATCGGTCCGAGCTTGCCCATGTTCTCGCCGCGGTAGGCCAGCCCCGCGTGATAGCGGTCGATCGCCAGGTAGAGTCCGGCCAGCGGTCCCATGCTCGCCTTGGCAGCCATCGACATGCTCTCGGACGAGGTGTTGCCGCTCAGGTCGGTGACCAGCGACATCTTGGCGCTGGCCTCGATGTTGATGTGCGCGCCCACGCCCAGGGTCAACTGCGGGATGATCTGCGCGGCAAGGGAGAACGCCATGAACACGCCGGGCGTGCCGTAGCGCACGAACTGACCGCGGTCGTCGCGCACGTCGCCGAAGCTGACGAACTGCCGCATGTAGTCGTCCATGGCCATCGAGATCCCGAGGGCGACTATCCGATCGCCCTTGAACATGCCCGAGAGATCGAACTTCATCGCCGCGGCGATGATCTCGTTGTCCTCGTCATAAGCCGTGGTCTTGTTGTCCAGCTCGCGTTTCACGGTGAAGTCCGGCGATGCGAACTCGAAGCTGACAGCGATCTCCCCGCCGGGTTCTGCGGCCAGGGCCGCGGGATTGAAATACGACGCCCCGGGATCGGGGATCGCGGTCAGCGCGTTGGCCATGGCAATGCCGCGCGCGGTGAGGCCGAACGAGGTCGGGATGAACGCCTGACCGGCCGACGCGGGCAGCGGCGCCGCAAGCGCGACGGTCAACAACAGCAAGCAAAGCGTGAATATGCTTCTATTCACTTCGAGCCTCCTGGCCTGGGGTATTAAATTTTTTTTGTCGTCTGTAACCGAAACCCGTCAATAATAAATCATTATCAGAGTTGCGGTCCCTTTGCAATTTCACCCATTACCTCGGCCCGCTGTCGACGGTTTTCCGCGCTGCATATCAGTTTTTCATCAGACGAACCGGGATTCGATCAAGCTGCCTAACGAATTAATATTTCTATTGAACGGGGTAAATATTGATTATCATTGTCGCGGGTGTTTCGACCAGACGCGGTGGCGGCAATTGGTATATTTTTTGCCACTGAACAATGGTCGAGGCGGAATTTTCAATCGGTCGATGCGGGGGATGCAATGGGAACCAGGCTCAGAATTATATCGATGATCGCGTTCGGGCTGGCGCTGCTCGTTGCGCCGCTGATCTTCGTCTCATGCCAGGGCGACGGCAATGGCGGCGGCGAGACCGCCCAAACGTCGAACAACCTGCACCGCATGGAGAGCTGCAACGAGGCGCTAAGCTATCTGCGCGCGCTCGAGATCGAACAGATGGAACGAATCATCGACGAGTACCGTGACGACCCGTTCGGCTGGTACGGCGATGACGACGACGAACTCGGCGACGACGACTCGGCTGACGACGACTCGGGCGACGACGACTCGGGCGACGACGACTCGACGGGCGACGACGACGACGCGGGGCGCGATGACGACGACCACTCCGACACCAACGTGCAGGAGGAGGGAGTCGACGAGGCCGACCTGGTCAAGACCGATGGCGAGCGGCTGGTGCTGGTGACCAACGGCCATTTGCTGGTGTTCGATCCCAAGCCCGCGGACCAGACCACCGAGCTGGGCCGAATCGAGATCACGGGCGTGGCCACGGAGATGTTCCTCTATGCCGACTACGTGCTGGTCTTCTCCGCTGTAGGCCGCAGTCAGCTCCCCGACGACGTTTGGCCCGACCTGGACGTTGAACAGCTGCCGCGGGAGGTACTCAAACTTACGGTGGTCGATATCTCCGACCCCGCCGCAATGCAGTTGGTGCGCGAGGACTACGTCGAGGGCTACTACCTGAGTTCGCGCCGCGTTGACAACGGCGTGCGCGTTGCCCTCTGGTCCAGCGACAAGGGGCCGGACTACAAGACCTGGATCGACCCCTCGCCGTACTGCGACGAATATTGGGAAAACTGCGACTTCGACGCGATCAACGCGGCCTACGACGCACTCGAGCGCGAGAACCGCGAGCTGATCGAATCGAGCGAACTCGAATCCTGGATGCCGCGGCTGTACCAAATCGTGCACACGCCCCAGGGCGAGCAGATCAGTTCGGGCACACTCAGCGACTGCACCGACCTCTATCGACCGAGCAACTCCCAGGGAACCGACTCGCTGAGCGTGATCTCCATCGATATGAAGGATCCGGCGGCCAAGCAGCACGACATCGGGCTGATCGCCGACGGCTCGATCGTCTATGCCTCGACCAGCGCGCTGTACGTGACCACCGATCCGTGGCAGGCCTGGGACTGGTTCGAGGACTACGACCCCGACAGCTCGTTGATCCACAAGTTCGACATCGCCTCCACCGCCTCCGAGGCGATCTACGTGGGCACGGGCGAGGTCGAGGGCTGGGTGCTTAATCAGTTCTCGATGAGCGAGTACCAGGACTACCTGCGGATCGCCACCACCACCGGTAACTGGAGCGGGGAACAGGCCAACCACGTGTTCGTGCTCGAGCAGGGCTCGATGCAGTTGACGGTCGTCGGCGCGTTGCGCGACATCGCGCCGGGCGAGGAGATCAGGTCGGCGCGCTTCCTGGGTGATCGCGGATTCCTGGTGACATTCGAGCAGATCGATCCGCTGTTCACCCTGGACATGAGCGATCCGACGGCTCCGGCCGTGGTCGGCGAATTGCAGATGCCCGGCTACTCGGCCTACTTGCATCCCTTTGGCGAGGACTACCTGCTGGGCTTCGGCCTGCAGGGCGATCAGTGGGGCGACACCTGGGGCGTCAAACTCGTACTGTTCGACGTCAGCGACTTCGCCGCGCCGACGATTTTGCACCAGGAGAACATCGGCAATTACGATGGTCGATCCCTGGCCAACCAGGATCACAAGGCGTTCCTGTACTACGCGAGCAAAGACCTGCTGGCCTTCCCCTACAGTGAGTGGGGCTATGGCGACGACGATGATGACGACGATCTCAAGTATGGCGAAGACTACCACGCATTAATGATCTACCGCGCCACGGTGGAACAAGGCTTCACCCACCTGCACGACGTGGACCATTCGGACTTCACCGGCGAAACGGGCTCCGATCCGCTGTACGGCAACAACAACGTACTGCGCTCAGTGGTAATCGGCGATTACATCTACTCGATCTCCGAGGCCGCGCTGGTTGTCACTGACATGGACTCATGGGACGACGTGCTGGCCATCGACCTGCCCTATCGGGATCCCTGGACGGGCTACGACGACGATGATGACGACGACGAGGTCTGGCCCGACGACGACGACGATCCGGACCCCGCTTGATAAATAATCTGTATTGATGCGCGGTGGGCGGCAACGGCTGCCCGCCGCGCTCGTTTATCGCACGTCCACCTGCCGAAAAACCGCATACAATATGACATTGGTCAGCAACTCACTCCGGGTATCAGTACTACCTTGGAACACGGGAGGGCTGATGGGGAAAACACTACGAAGCACGCGGCTGTATCTGGGAACATTGCTCATAGGGCTGATCGTGCTGGCGCTGAGCGCCAGTGCTTGTGGAGGACCGATGCTCAACAAAGGCCAGAGTGCGCCCGATTTTCAGGCGCAGACATTCGACGGCGAACAGGTCGATTTGCGCGGCCTGCTACAGGACGGCCCGCTGGTGCTGGTGTTTCTACGCGGCTTCGGCTGACCGTATTCGCGCAAGCATCTGGGTCAGATGCGAGACGAGATCGCCAAGTTCGAAGCCTCCAACGCGCAAATCGCAGTGGTGGCGCGCCATGACGCGGAAAAGATGCGCGAGTTCTGGACCGAGAACAAGCTGCCCTACGTCGGTATTCCCGATCCCGACGCCAGGCTCGGCGAGCTCTACGGCCAGCAGTACCGCCTGCTCAAGCTCGGGTTGATGCCCGCGCTGTTCGTGATCAACAGCGAGGGCACGATCACCTACCTGCACTACAGCTCGGGCATGTCCGACATCCCGGCCAATACCACGGTGCTCGACGCTCTCCGCCAAATCCAGTGATGCGCGTATTGCGCGAGACGGCCAAGCTGCTTGGTTTGATTCTGATCTGCCAGGCGACCGGCGTGTTGGGCGCGCTGTTTACGGTTCCGTCGATCCCCACTTGGTATGCGGGTCTGAACAAGCCGTGGTTTAACCCGCCCAACTGGCTGTTCGGTCCAGTCTGGACCACGCTGTATCTTTTAATGGCAATTGCCGCCTATCTGGTCTGGCGTCAAGGGATCGAGCGACCGACGGTGCGGCGAGCGCTGAAGCTGTTCGCGATTCAGCTCGGGCTCAACGCGATCTGGTCGCCGATGTTTTTCGGCCTACACGACGTGTTCCTGGGACTGGTGGTGATCCTGCTGCTGCTGGGATTACTGGCCTGGACTCACTCGGCGTTCAAGAAAGTTTCGCCGATGGCCGCCGCACTGCTGGTTCCCTACGTGCTGTGGGTCGGGTTCGCATCCCTGCTCAACAGCGCGCTATACCTGCTCAACTAAAAAACGGGCCGCCCGGATAGGAGCGGCCCGTCTTCGATCAATTTCGTGGCGGTTCAGACCACCTCGATTGTGGACGGCGGCTTGGAGGCGATGTTGTAGGTCACGCTGACCACGCCGGGCACCTCTTGGCAGATGCGGTCGGCAATGGTGCGCAGCTTGGCGAACGGGACGTCGGTCGGCTGGGCCACCACCGCGTCGGTGCTCTCCCAGCAGCGCACCTCGATCTGCAATCCGAAGTCGCGCTTACCCTGGCGAATGCCGGTGACCCGATCCTCGTGCAGCACGGCCAGGTACTGGAATGCGCCGGAGTCGGCCAGCTCCTGCTCGACGACCAGCGTGGCCTGGCGCACGGTCTCCACGCGCTCTGGTGTGACCTCGCCGATCACCCGCGTGGCCAGGGCCGGTCCGGGGAACGGCGGCCGGGTGTAGATCACCTCGGGCAAACCCAGGGCCTTGCCCACCAGACGCACGCCGGTCTTGCGCAGCTCGATGATCGGCTCGATCACCTTGTAGCCGAACTCCTGCTCGGTATCGATGCCCAGCTGCTCGAGGATGTTGTGCTGACGCTTGATGCCGGCCACGGTCTCCTCGACGTCTGTGTAGTTGGTCCCTTGCAGCAGGTGGTGGGCGCCGGACTCGCGCACCAATCTGCCGAACACGCTCTTGTAAAAGGTCTGGGTAATCGCCTCGCGCTTGAGCTCGGGGTCGAGCTTGCCCTTGAGCGCGGCGAAGAACTCGTCCTTGGAGTCGACGATCTCGATCGGCACTCCCAGCTCGTCGAACCAATCCTTGATCTGTTGCGCCTCGCCCGCGCGCATGATGCCGTTCTCGATGAAGTAGGTCTTGAGCCGATCGCCCAGCGCGCGGTGACCGATCATCGTTACCACGGCCGAGTCCACACCGCCGGACAGGGCGTTGACCGCCAACCCCTCACCCACCGCCTGCCTGATCTGCTCCACCTGCCGCTGGATGAACTGCTCGACGTCGAGCTGCTCCAATGTGATCTCCTGCACCGCCATTATCTGCCTCCTGACCCGCTGGTTATTTTTGCAATGTCTGAGTGATATATAACATCGCCCGGCACCCGGCAAGGCGCTTGGGCGGGCGTCGCTCAGGGGTAGCTGACCCCAAATTTTTTCATCTTGCGCAGCAGGGTCGTCTTGTGGATCCCCAGGGCATCGGCAGTGCGTTGGCGGTGACCCTCGTGCGCGGCCAGGGCGCGATGCAGGGCTTGGGCCTGGGCCTGCTTCAACGGGTCGCCCTCGTGCTCGGGCTCGGTCGGCTGCTCGGGCACGATGTCTCGCGGCAGGTGCTGCAAATCGATCAGCTCATCGCGGCACATAACAAACGCGCGCTCAATGATGTTCTGTAACTCGCGCACGTTGCCCGGCCAGGAGTAGCGCATCAGCGCCTCCATTGCTCGCGCACTCAGGCCGCGGATCTCACGCCCCTGGTTGAGGTTGAGCCGCTCAATGAAATGCTCGACCAACAGCGGCACGTCCTCAATCCTCTCGCTCAGCGGCGGCAGCTCAATGCTCACTACGTTAAGCCGGTAGTACAGATCGTCGCGGAAACGACCGATGCTGATCAGCTGCCGCAAATCGCGGTTGGTCGCGGCCACAATGCGCACGTCGGCCTTTTTCTCGCTGCTGGTGCCCAGCGGCTGGTAGGTGCGCTGCTCGAGCACACGCAGCAGCTTGGACTGCAATGCGGCGGACAGATCGCCGATCTCGTCGAGAAACAGCGTGCCGCCCGCGGCTAGGTCAAAGCGGCCGGGCTTGTCGCGCCGCGCGTCGGTAAACGCGCCTGCCACGTAGCCGAACAGCTCGGACTCGAGCAGGTTGTCAGGCAACGCCGCGCAGTTGACCGCCACAAACGGCCCCTCGCGTCGCGGACTCAGATCGTGAATCGCCCGCGCGAACAGCTCCTTGCCCGAACCCGATGGGCCCAAGATCAGCGCCGTGCTCTCGGATTGGCCCACGTCGGGCAGAATATCGAAGATCTGCTCGATACGATGGTTCTTACTCACGATGTCGCGAAACGTGTACTGCTTGCGCAGCTGTTTGCGCAGGCTCTCAATGGCCGACAGATCACGGAATGTCTCGGCCCCGCCGATCAGCTCGCCGTCGCGGTCACGCAACACGGCCGTTGAGATGCTGATCGGCTTGTCCTCGCCGCCCGCGGTCACGATATCAATCCGGCGGTCGATCAGCGGCTTGCCGTGCTCAAGGGTCTGACGTAGCAAGCAGTCGGATTGACAGACGTTGGAGCGAAACACGTCGTAACAGTACTGGCCCAGGGCCTGCTCGCGGCCAAAGCCTGTGATCCGCTCGGCCGCCGCGTTCCACGATGTAATGCGCCACTGATGATCCACGGTAAATACGCCGTCGGCAATCGAATCGAGGATCGTCTCAATAGCCTGACTAGGATTATTCATGAGACTTCCTTCACCTTCCGGTAGCGTTTTTGCTACCACATTTCAAGCCCAAAGTAGCACTTATGCTACCAGGAGGCAAGAAGCATTGCTCGTCAATTGGTAAATATCCTATCATTTCATGACGATATGTCATGCCCTCAACTTCGGCATGAATCGTGCTGCTATTAGACAATGTGGAACAGAAGCAGCGCATCGCGATTCCGACCTTCGGCACGAGGATCTCGCCGCGCTTTGACTGCGCATCGAGCATCACCCTTGTCGATATCTGCAACAATCAAATCGATGACCAGCAGGACCTGGCTCTGGTGGGGCTTGACCCCAGAGAGCGGGTAATGCTGCTGCTGAGCCAGGGCGTGAGCCTGGTGCTCTGCGGCGGGTTGCGCAACTGCGACGCCCATGCCCTGCGTCACAGCGGCATTAGGGTGATCGACGGCGTGGTCGGCGAGATCGACCAGTCGTTGAACGAGTTTCTTTTAGGAACCCTCGTCCCCAGACACCCCGGACACGGCCATGGCCACGGCCGGGGGAGGATGCACCGAGAATCCGGTCGCTCCGCGCTGGGATATAACAATAGAAGGAGATAGAAAATGCCAGGTGGAGACAGAACAGGACCCAATGGAATGGGATCGATGACCGGACGGGGCGCAGGCTTTTGCGCAGACAATTCAGCGCCCGGATACGCCAGTCCTATGCCGGGCCGCGGATACGGCCGCGGCGCTGGTCGCGGCGGCGGCATGGGTTACGGCCGCGGCGCGGGTCGCGGATTCGCACCATGGGGAGGCGGCAGGGGCCGCGCCTGGGGTGGCGGACGCGGACAGGGCTGGGGCCAGGGCCAAAACATGGGCTGGAATTCCGGCCCACAAGCAGCCTATCCCGAACCCACAGCCGAACAGGAAGCCTCATACCTCAAGGGTGAGGCCGAGGCCCTGGAGAGCGAGTTGCAAGCGATCAAGGCCCGCATCGGCGATCTCGAGTCCCAGAAGTAAATTACATCATTCACAGGCCCCGGCCTGTGGTATAAGGAGCGAATGATGCCCGGACAAGGACAAGGCGGTGGACAGGGCGGCGGAGGCCGTGGACAAGGCGGCGGCGGTCGCGGCCTGGGACGTGGCGGCGGACAAGGACGCATGGGCGGCCAGGCCAACGGTCCCGGCGGCGCGTGTGTCTGCCCGCAGTGCGGCAAGCGCATAGCGCACCAGCAAGGCACGCCGTGCTTTGAACAGATGTGCCCGGATTGCAAGGTCAAGCTCGTACGCGGCTAAGCCGCGCGTTGTATCGCATACAAGCATTTAATCGCACAAGGGGGAGAGAATGAAGTTGCGCGGAAGGTCTATTGTGGCCTTGGGGGTAATTGCAGCGTTAATGTTGCTCACCGTGGCAGCGCTGGCCGAGGACGAGGCTGACAGCTCGTTCTTCGACAAGAGCCTGCACGCCACGGGCAACGGCATGCGCTACTGGTATGAGAAAGAGGGCGGCTTCATGTCGCTCACGGGCATTCCCTACGACCAGCTGGACTGCAGCAACTGCCATGTCAAGTCCTGCGACCAGTGCCACGCGGAGAAGCGCGGAGAAAACTTCAGCTACTCCGGCGCGATGTCGCATCAGAACGATACCTGTTTTGCCTGCCACAGCCGCGAGAAGGGCACCTTCGGCATGGATCGCAACGCCGGCTGCCTTGACGTACACATGGCCGCGGGCTTCAGCTGCTCGCGCTGCCATCGCGGCGAAGACGTACACGGCAACGGCACGCAGTACACGACCATGCGCGACCAAGGCGCAGTGGACACCGATTGCCTGGACTGCCATTCGGCCGAGTCCACAAACGCTCTGCCAATGGACTCGACCCTGCTTTCGCACACTGTCCACGGCGACAAGCTGGACTGCTCGGCCTGCCACGTGCAGAGCACCTTCTCGTGCAACAACTGCCACTTCGATACGTTCCTGCGCACCGGCTCGCGCAAGGGCACGTTCATCAAGAACAAGGACTGGCTGCTGCTGGTCAACTACGAGGGCAAGGTTACGTCGGGCACAGCGATGAGCCTGGTGACCGGCGATAAGAAGTTCGTGGGCTACGGTCCTTACTACACGCACTCGATCAGCCGCGGGCGGCATTGCGAGAGCTGCCACGCCAACGAGGCGGTCAAGCTGCTGCAGGCCGGAGAGTCCGTACCGATGATGAGCTTCGAGGACGGCAAGGCGACGTTCTTTAAGGGCGTGGTCCCGGCGGTCACCGACCAGCTCGAATGGGCCTTCCTGGACAAGGACGGCGACAAGTGGGTGCTGCTCCAAAGCGACGAGAAGCCGCTGGTGCAGTGGTTCACCTACGGATCCGAAATCACCCAGGACCAGCTGAAAAAACTGGCAATGCCCTTCAGCGGCAAGTAGACGAGCGATCGTCGGCCGCGAGCGCAACGGAAAAAATGAGCGATCGACAACTCAGAATTGCTGTGGCCTCTGGAAAAGGGGGCACTGGCAAAACAACTCTGGCGACCAACCTTGCGCGCGTGGCCGGCGATGTGCTCTACGCGGATTGCGACGTGGAGGAGCCCAACGGCCAGCTCTTCCTCCACCCAAAAATAACCAAACGCGAAATCATCAATACCCGTGTGCCGCGCGTGAACTATCAGCTTTGCGACTTCTGCGGCGCATGCGCCCGCGCCTGTCGCTTCAACGCCCTGGCCGTGCTGCAAAAATCGGTGATGACCTTCGACGAGCTGTGCCACTCCTGCGGCAACTGCCTGGCCTCGTGCCCGCGTGACGCGATCAGCGAAATCGAACGGCCGATCGGCGAAGTGCTCAGTGGCCACAGCGGCAACGTGCGCTTTTTACAGGGCAGACTCAACGTGGGCGAGGCCCAAAGCCCGCCGTTGATCCGCGAGGTCAAACGTCGGCTGGACAGCGATCGGCTGGTAATCCTTGACGCGCCGCCGGGCACCTCGTGCCCTGCGCTGAACTCGGTATCCGGCGCTGACTTCGTGCTGATGGTCACCGAGCCCACGCCGTTTGGACTCAACGACCTCGATCTGGCCGTACAAATGGTGCGCAAGCTCGGCCTGCCCTGCGCCGTGCTGATCAACCGCGC
>JAVCCG010000016.1 GCA_030765605.1 Candidatus Alcyoniella australis | reverse complement strand
TGCGCACCTGCATCCGCTGCGGACAGTGCATCAAGGCCTGCGTGACCAACACCTTGCAACCCTCGGGACTGGCCGACGGCCTGGAGGGGATGTTCGCGCCCAAACATCTGATGCGCCTGGGCGGCTGCGGCCAGAGCTGCAACCTCTGCGGCCAGGTCTGCCCCACCGGTGCGATCCGCGTCAGCCCCCACGGCGAGTTCCGCCTGGCCAAGGGCTCCTACATCGAGCTGGCCCGCGAACGGCAGATGACCTTCGAGCCGGTAGGCCCCACCCAGGACTCGTTCGAGTACTACTGATCCAGATTCCCCTTGCTGCAAGCTCATCGGCGGTTGACTCGATATCTCCTTTGATATAAGACTACCCCCACAATCTAAAAGAGATAAAAAACTTGTGGTTATGAGTGACAAACGGCTCTACCGGTTGGCGGTAATTGTGCTCGGAACGGTGGCCGCGATCCTGTTTATTGAGATCGGCGCCAAATACTGCCTGTATTACCACAACATCTATCGATCGTATTCGCTGATGCGCAACTACTATAATTTCGAGGGAGACTTTTGGGACTTCGAGAAACGCCAGAGGGAGGTGTTGGAGAATTCGACCAATTCGTCCCCGCCGATTGCCAATGACATCTACAACCGCCGCTTCTACCTGCCCTCGATCACAGGCCATCAATGGGGAATGTACCACGAGCCGGCATCAGATCGTCCGCAGCAGGGACAGACGCGAATCCTCTGTCTGGGCACGTCGACCAGCGAGGGAGGTTACAGCAAAGAGCTGCAGGAAATATTGAACCACAATTATCCAGGACACTTCGAGGTGATCAACGCGGGGATTCCCGGATCGACGATGTTACACATGTTGATGAACTTCTCGTTGACATGGCGTAACCTCGAAGCACAATTTGTGATCATCGAAGCTCCGGTCGATTCACTGCTTATCAATGACATTCCGTTTATAGTCTCGGACGGGTTGTTCAAAGAGTTGGAGGATCCGCTGTTCTTCAACCGGCCGAAACGGATCGAGCTTTTCCCAGGGTTGAACAAAGCCCTGGAGTTGGTTGGATCACACAGGGCAGAGCATCAAACCGATGACGCCAAGGCCAGGTTTCGCCAAACGCTGGAGGCCCTGGTGGTATCGATCAAGGGATCGGGCGCCACTCCGTTGATAATGACTTATCAGCCCGCACTGTCGCTGAAGTATCCGACAAACGAATTCTCCCCTGATTTTTTGGTATCCGCCAACACGTTCTATCATGGGTTTTTTTACAATTTCACCATCGCCGGTGCCTTGGAGGCCATCGAGGGCCAAAACGAAATCATGCGCGAAACCGCTGCGAAATACGGGGTAACACTGATCGACGCTGAGAACGTGCTTCCCCGGAAGGATCAATATTTTCTCGACGGCACTCATCACAGCGATCTGGGAAGCAGCATCATCGGGCAACTCATAGCAGACAGGGTGGCAAACCATGAACAAACAACCAGACAGTAACGAACGCCGCAAAGAGGAACTCCCCACCTTTCGCAACCGCCGGGAGCTGTTGCTCTACAGCTATCTGCGGATTCGAGAGACCAAAAAATGGTGGCTGTTGCCGATCCTGCTGCTATGGATCGCCTTGGGCGTCGTGATCAACATCTTTGCGCCCGGCTCGGTGATGCCTGCGATCTACAGCCTGATCCCTTGAGCAAAAGACGCCTGCGCCGGGCGACGATCCGACTGGTGTGCCTAGTGCTGTTCATGGCGGCGGCGGCGCTGCCCTGTCTCGACGTACCCCGTGAGCTGCATAGGCTCGAAAGCATTGAGATGCTGCTCGAGCTCAACTCCGAGCTGTTCTGGCGCCAACGACCTGATCTGCACGCTGAATTCGAGGGCACACAGGTCTGCACCGACCGTGAGGGATTTCGTCTTGACTGCCGACGTCAACGGTCGCAGGCGCCAGATCGGAACGGCCAACTCCGCATCGTGACCCTCGGGGCGAGCCCAACCTTCGGCTATGGGGTCGAGGCGGATCAGGCCTACCCGTCGATGGCCCGAGAACTGCTGCGCGAGAGCCATCAAGGCCTTGATGTCGTTAACGCCGGACAGATCGGCTATTCGTCGTTCCAGGGAATCAGATTGTTCGAGAAGTACTGCGCGACGTGGTCGCCCGCTCTGGTGACCGTGTCGTACATGGTCAACGACATCGATCGCTTCAGGTTCTTTTTCTCCAACGGCCTGGACGACAAGAGGGCTCTGGAGGTGATCCCCGCCAACGTCGGAGCAAGCAATGCCCTGGCGCGCTTTGGTCCCACCGGCTTTCTGCTCAACTATCGTCGACGGCTGTTGGTAAAGCTCGGCGGACAAATAGATTATCGCAAGCGATACGAACTCGGGACCGTGCGCGTGCCGCCTCGAGATTATCGGGCCAACCTGGAGCGGTTTGTCCAGGCCGCCGAGCAGCGAGGCGTTGACCTGGTCTTTATTAAAATGCCCCTGCGCCTGCCAAAGCCCCTGCCCGCGGCGAATCCAGCGACGCAGTCGACGCTCGACAGCGCTCTGGAGATGATCGAAAAAGGCGACCCGCAGGGGGCATTGGAGATGATCGAACGCGCCCTGGACCTTGATCCTCACGCCAGTCGTTCCTACTACCTGCAAGGGCGTGCTCTCGAGGCGCTGGGCCGGTCAGACGATGCCTCCGCAAGCTACCGGCTTGCGGTCGAGCACGTAATATACGACTGCGCCCGCAACAGCCGACAATACAACGCAATCATGCAATCTCTGGCCGAGGAAAACGGGATTGCGCTGGTTGACGCCGCCTCGT
>JAVCCG010000015.1 GCA_030765605.1 Candidatus Alcyoniella australis | reverse complement strand
CGAAGTAAATCTGCGCCTCGCTCGCCAGGGAGTTCAGCGTGTCGCCGATCTCGCTGGCCGGCGTGCCCGGATAGGTCATGGCCAGGGCCAGACCCGCCCCCAGCGCCCCGCGCACTATCGCCTGGTTCCCCGCCAGCAAAAGGCGTTTTCCCGGCGTCGGATCGAGCAAAGGATGCATGCGCGCCAAGTCTATGGCCGGGCGTTTTGACGGTCAAGCCGGACCGCGCCCAATCAGCGGTAGTCGAGCTTGACCTTGTTGGACACCAGCGTGGAGGCGAAGGCCGGTCCGTTGAGCGAGCTGATGTTGTAGACCAGGCGCAGCTTGTACTTGCCCGGCGGCACGGCCTGCGCCAGGCGCTGCGCCTTGCGGCGCGGGGTGTAGGGTGAGGTCCATTGAAGCTGCTGCAGTACGTAGCTCGAGCGGACAAAGGCCGCGGGCTCGATCAGCAGCTGGTACTGTGCCGCGGTCTGCGCGTTGTCCGTACGCAAATCGATGTCCGCGCGGAAAATCTCGAACTCTTCGCCGCCGGTCAGCTCGAAGTACGCGTTTCCCGTCAGCCGCAGTTCCTCGCCCGAGGTGTTGACCAGCTCGGCGACCACCGCGGTCGGCCCCTGGCGCGAGTCAGCGCCGTCCGTGGCCTTGAGGCTCAGGCGCAGCACGTCGCCCGCGTCGGTCAGCTCAGGGGTCCAACCCGCCAGCGCAAGCAGCACAGCCGCACAGGCCGCAACAAGAATTGTCAGCCGCAACATGAATCAATTATATCAAGCGGCAGGCGGTACAAAAAGATAAGGCGCCGCCGTTGCCGGCGACGCCGTGATGAACATCGTGGGGGATCGGGAATTAACGCTTGGAATACTGGAAGCGTTTCCGGGCCTTTTTCAAGCCGTACTTCTTGCGTTCGACCTTGCGCGCGTCGCGCGTCAGGTAGCCGGCTCTCTTGAGCATCGTACGCAGCTCCGGGTCGAGTTCGCACAGCGCACGCGACAGTCCGTGCCTGATCGCTCCGGCCTGACCGCTGATGCCGCCGCCGTTGACGTTGATCAGCAGGTCGACCTTGCCGTTCATGTTTGTCAGTACCAGCGGCTGCTGGATCACCATCCGGTTCGTCTCGCGATCCATGAACTTTTCCATGGGCTGACGATTGATGATGATCTTGCCCTCGCCGAGCGATAAATAAACGCGCGCGATGGCGGCCTTGCGGCGACCGACGGCGTAGTATCTGTTGGCCTCGTTCATCCCTGTCTCCCGCCTATATCTCTAACTTGCGCGGCAGTTGTGCCTCGTGTGGATGCTCTGGTCCGGCATAGACCTTGAGCTTCTTGAACATCGTCCGACCCAACGAGCTCTTGGGCAGCATGCCCTTGACCGAATGCTTCAACACCTCGGTGGGCTTCTCCTCGAGCATCTGCTCGGCGGTGCGGTACTTCAGCCCGCCGATGTAGCCGGTGTGGCGATAGTATTTCTTGTCCTCGAGTTTATTGCCGGTCAGCTTGACCTTCTCGGCGTTGATCACGACGACGAAGTCGCCGGTATCTACGTGAGGGGTGTACTGTGGCTTATGCTTGCCGCGCAGGACATCGGCGATGCGCGTGCTGATTCTGCCGAGCACAAGGTCCTGAGCGTCGAGCAAATACCAGATTCGTTCGACCTCGCCCGGCTTGGCGTTGTAGGTCTTCATTGTTACTCCCTTGTCATGACTATCCGACACGACGCGCGGCACGCCGAACGGAGGCCGAATTTCTACACAAAACCGCCCCGCGTGTCAAGGAATAACGACCGAAATCGGTCAGCGGTAGCGGTAGCCGACGCCGACGAAGGCCGCCGTCTCGGCAAATACGTGAATCTCGCCGTTGAAAAACACGAACGGCGTGATGAAATAGTCGACGCCGAGGAACACGCCGACGTTCTGATCCGAGCGTACGTTGTTGCTGCCGCCGGGCTTGAAGTGCACGCCGGAGTCGGAATATTTCACGCCGCCGAAGGGGGTGAAGTTCTGCCAGGTCTTGCTGATGATCAGCGCCGCCTGGTACTCCCACCAGTCGCCGCGCACCCCCTCGTCTTCGACGTGCATGCCCGTGACGTTGCCGTCAAGCGCCACGCGGAATTCTCCCTCGTTCCAGGGAAAGACCTGCAGGCGCAGTCCGCCGCCGTAGTACGGCCCGAGGGCCGCGCGGAAGGTGGTGCCGGTGATCGACAGGTCGCCGGCGCCGCCCAGGGCGTAGAAGTCGATGATCCGCCAGGGACCAAAGGAGATCTTGGCCGCCAGCCGGCTGGTCGTCTCCTCGTTGCGCATCGAGTCGTCCTTGAGAAAATAGATGTCGCGCTGGAAAATCCCCACTCCCACGTCGGCCGAGATGTTCAGCGTGCCCACGTTGTAGCCCAGGCCGCCGATGGTCGTGGCCCAGGCCGTCGACGTAAACCCGAGCACGACGATAAATGCGACAAGATAGACGAAGCGGCGCATGGGAATCCCCTACTGTTTGAGGCTCTCTAATTGTAGGACGATAGTATGCCGATGCCCCGACGGTCAAGGCAGCGTCCGGTTCAGCGGCGATGCGCGCGGGCCTCGATCTGGAGCATCCGGCGCTTGAGCTGCGGACCCTCGATTGCCGAGAATCCGCCGATCGATCCGTCGGCGGCCAGCACGCGATGGCAAGGCACGAGCACCGGCAGCGGGTTGCGCCCCAGTGCGCCGCCCACCGCCCTGGCCGCTTGGGGCCTGCCCAGGTCGCGGGCGATGTCGCCGTAGGTAGT